>CAZDGY010000063.1:0-14328 GCA_964504685.1 uncultured Kofleriaceae bacterium
CATCGATGCGAGCTCGGCGGCGGCGTCGTATTCGGCGTCGATCGGTAGCAGAAAGACTTGGTGGCTGATCGAGTTGTCGAGAAAGCGGGGCTTGAACTTGTGGCCGATGTCGAGCGCGAACTGCACCGAGGAGACGTCCGCGGTCGGCCAGCCTTCTGGGGAGGCCGACAGCACGGCCTGAAGCGCTGCTCGCGCCCCCGCGGCATCGGCGGCCTTGGCGGTCGCGATCGCCTTGGCCACGTCCGCCTTCCGCTGCTGGATCGCTGCCCACGCGGCGTCGAATGCTGCCGCTTCCTTCTGCATCAGCGCGAGCTGCGCGTTCGAGTTGAACGTCGGATTCTTGATCGTGGCGCTGTAGACCTTTTCGATGGCGGCGACGATCGCGAGCGGTACGCCGTGATCGTTGTCCGCCTTTGCGCCGAGCTTTCCGGCGAGCCAGGTGCTCGGCTGACCAGTGGCGAGATCATCCGAGATCGGGGCGGCGTGTACCGGCGTGGCGATGGCGATGGCGATAGCGATAGCGATAGCGCTGCACTTCATCTTCGAGTCCCTCGCAAGAGTGTTGGCGGGCATGCGGAGAACATCGCCCGAATGAACTGCATGTTTCGCTAGCCGGCAGCCAGCTGGCGCGCCGCGCTGATTGCGCGCGGGATCCCGAACGGGCTCGCGCGCAGCTGGAGGATCAAGAAGTCGCCCTCGGTCGACAGTCCCGACACTTGAACGACCGGCGTCAACGTGCCGAGCACGGCGCGCACGCGATCGTTCTCCGCGAACTTCGGGTTCTGCATCAGGTCGAGCACGATGACATCGTCGTGCGCTTCGACGAGCACGGCCGGCCGCTTCGGCATGAACTTGGCGAGGTTTCCCGGCTTGCTGAGATCGAGCGCGCCGGACTTGATCAGGCCGGCGACCGGCGTGAACGACTCGCCCAGCACCTTCATCGTGACATCGGAGATGCGCAGCGAGACTTTGAACTTGTCGTCGGAGACTTCGATCTGATCGATCCGGATCGACGCGCCCGCACGCACCGTCGTACCCATCAGATCGATCGTCGCGCCGATCCCGATCGCGGGTGGGCGCGGCGTGATCGTGACGTCTTGTGGCGCCTTCTTCGACGGCGGCGTGTTCGAGATGAACCACCGGATCGCATCGAGCGGCACCGCGATCCGCATTCCGAGCGCGTGACGCGCCATGCTCAGCATGGTGGTCGGATTCTTGAGCATGAAGCGACCGGCAGAACGCAGCGCAGCTCGGAGCGGGAGTGCCATCCTCGATCCATAGCAGAGCGTGCCTAGCGGCGTCGCGCGCCCAGGGTCAAAACAGCACGACGCGGAGCGGCGCAGCAAGCACGGCTCCCGCCACGGGCCTGCCGGCGACGACCGCGCCAAAGACCTGCGCTCCCGAGGCGTCGTCCGGCATACGGACTCGGCGCAACGGGTCGCCGGTGCGCGCGTCGATGACGAGCGCCTCGTTCTGATCGCTGCCGTAGCTGACGACCAACGGGCTCGCTGCCTCGCCCCGCGGTCCGGCGACGACCGGCGCGGCCAACGCGTAGTCGTTGCGAGCTCGCAGGCCGCCGTCGAGCTCGAACAGCGTCGTTTGCCAGCTCGCGCGCATCGGCGGCGCCGGAGGCCACGGGGTCGCGATCGGAGGCGGCTCGAAGTTGGTCGGCGGCGGCGGTGGCGGCGGCGGCCCGATCGGGGGCGGCGACAGCTTCGGCATCGGGAGCGGGTTTGGCGGAATCGGCCCACCGAACGCCGCACCGGTCATGACGTCGCCGGCGGCACCCCACGCGAGCCCGATCGCGGGCAGCGCCGCGACCGTGCCGCGCAGGTCGACGCGGTACGCATCACCATCTTCGAGTGCGACGAGCACACCATCGCCCGCCGCGGTGATAGCGCGCACGGCGCCCGCGACCTCGATCGACCACGCCGGGAGCATCCGCACCTGCGGCACGCGAACGACCAGCCGACCGCGCTCGATCGTGACCAGCACCGCGCCGCCGCCGACTGCGAGAGGAACCGCGCGGACCGTCGCCCCGTCGTCACTCGCGACCTCGCCGAGCGGCCGTCCGGTGTCGGCGTCGCGCACGACCGCACGGTCGCCGTCGAACACCACGACGATATCGCCGGCGGCGGCGATCGCGTCGACGTTCTCCTGCTGGCGCGACCACATCGGCGAGCCATCGCGAGTGATCGCGCGAACCGTCGAGTCGAGCGGGTTCGCGCGCGCGGCGCAGATCACCGCGCGATTGCTAAATGCGATGCCGATCGGCGTGCCGAAGCCGCACGGCTCGTCGCGAGGGCGCCACGTGGAGCTGACCAGATCGAACCGCACCAGATCGACGCGCGGCTTCGCGACGTCGT
The DNA here is from genome assembly GCA_964504685.1 of uncultured Kofleriaceae bacterium. Lineage (GTDB taxonomy): Bacteria > Myxococcota_A > Polyangia > Haliangiales > Haliangiaceae > JABFXX01. The sequence goes on from CAZDGY010000063.1 coordinate 2,367, forward strand.
CGCGAGCGACGGCTTCGATGTAGAGCGCCTGCCCATCAGCGGGATCGATCGCGATCGCGGAGACGTTGCGCGGCCTCGGGTCTTGGTTCGTGGACACCGAGGCCGCTTCGACGTCGCTAACCGGCGGCAGGTCGCGCAACTCCGCCGGCACCGGCAGCGGTCCCGAGACGAGCGAGCGCAACGTGTGGTGCCACGGCGCGGGGAGGGCGACGCGATGCACGGTCGAGCTCGGCGAACCGATCCACGATGCGTACACGATCGCCTTGTCGCCGAGCACGCCGCCCGGCGCGGCGAGTGGAACGTACGCGCGGACGCCGTCGCGATCGAGCACGGCGGCGGTCGCCGACGTCACGCGGACGAGCCTGCGCTCGCCGCGCTTGTCGAGCAGCTCGCCGAGCGCCGGCAGATCGAGAACGCGCACGTCGCCGCGCAGATCGCGCGATCGGCTAGTCACGCCGCTCGCGGTCGACACTTCGATCCGATCGTCGGCGTCGCGCGCTGGCCACATCCCGCGCGCGCCATCGACTCGGCCCGTGATCGCGCCGGTCGCGCGGTCGAGCGAAATCAGTGCTGAGCCGGGCGTGGTGACGAGGATCGAGCTGCCCGCGCACGCGTCGATCTGCGCCACGCCACCGACCGCGGTGTGCCACGCGAGCTTTGGCCCACCCTTGGCTTCGGCGATCCGACCGATCGCACCCGACGAATCGATCGCGAACAGCTCGCGCCCGGCGTCGCCGCAGCTCGCGACCACCGCATCCGCGCTGACCCCGGTGGGCAACTTCACGCGCGCGAGCTCGTCGCCGCTGTTGGCATCGAGCACGATCGCCTCGCCCTCACCCGCGGTCACGACGCGATCGTCGGTGAACGCGACGAACGGCGACTCGCGCTTCCATCGCGGTTTGCCGTCGAGACCGATCGCCCGCATGCCGGTCGCATCGGCGCACACGATCGCCTCGGCGGTCACCCCGACGACCGGCGCCGCGCAGCCGGTGCGATCGCGCCACGACACTCGCCCGCTATCGACGTCGACGAGCTCGACCGCGGTGCGATCGCCTTCGCCGCCGTAGAGGATCGCGCGCGCGGGACCATCGCCGGGCACCGCCCATGGCGTGGCCAGCCGCAACGGCGCGAGCGCTTCCCCGCCGGGGGCCAGATCGATGCCGAGCCGTTCGACCGGCTGCGGCGTCTGGCCGCGACCGAACCGCCCGACCACCGGACCGAGTGGCCACGCCGTCGGCGGCGGCGCGTAGACCCAGCGGACCACCGGTTCGCTGGCGGCCCCGGGTTGCGACGCATCGCAGGCGGCGAGCGTCAACAGCGCGAGCCAGCGGTGCACCGCCGGAACCTATCAGGTCTGTCCCTTCGATCGCTGTCATCGAACCGTGACTTGAACCGGCGCGATCACCACTGCACGATCGCGCGATGCGCTACCTCGTGCTGCTCGCGTGTGTCGCGGGCTGTGCCACGTCGAGGCCGACTCCAACACCGGTAGGCCCTCAAGGTCGAGTCGTCGGAACGGTCATCGGCGCGAACGGCGAGCCTCTCGAGCACGCGCTGATCACGCTCGACCTCGGCAACGGCCAAGGCGTCGCGAGCAGCGATGCGCATGGCCACTTCACGATCGAACGCGTGCCGGTCGGAACGCATCACCTCGCGGTGTCCCTCGAAGATCGTCGCAGCACGCTCGAGGTCGAGGTCGCAGCCGCGAGCGATACCGTGACCGTCGCCCCGGTCATCGATACCGCGAACCTCGAGATTCCGTTCGCCGACGGCGGCCTCCTGCTCGATCGTGCGTTTCGCGTGTGTGGATCCGCCGGCACCGTCGAGATCGAGTGCGAGACCGGCGCGCCGCTGCTCGGCGACGGGCTATGTCCCGATGCGCGCCGCATGACGTGTCATGGCGACGCCAGCACGGTCCGACCCGAGCTTCGCCAGGTGCCTGATCCGGTTCGCCACTGCGACACCGTCAAGCTCGACGGGATCTTCCTGCCAGGAACCACGGTCGCGCGCGCGACCACCGCGTTCTTCGATAGCGAACGGAGCTGCCCGGAGCTGATGCTCGAGCTGTCCCGGGTGCCCGCTCGCAACTTATCGACGGCGCGTTAGACGCGCTCGATGATCGTCGCGATGCCCATGCCGCCACCGATGCACAACGTGATCAGCGCGGTCGCCTTGTTCGCGCGCTCGAGCTCGTCGAGCACGGTGCCGAGCAGGATCGCGCCGGTCGCGCCGAGCGGATGGCCGAGCGCGATCGCACCGCCGTTGACGTTGATCCGATCGTGATCGATGCCGAGCACGCGCGCGGTCTGCAACGGCACGACCGCGAACGCCTCGTTGATCTCCCACAGATCGATGTCTTTGACGTTCATCTTCGCGCGAGCGAGCGCCTTCTTCGACGCCGGCGCCGGCGCGGTCAGCATGATCACCGGCTCGGCTCCTGCGGTCGCTTGAGCGCGGATCCGCGCGCGCGGCTTCAGGCCCGCTTTCTTGCCCCACTCGGCCGAGCCCATCACGACGACCGCCGCGCCGTCGACGATGCCCGACGAGTTGCCCGCGGTGTGAACGTGCTCGATCGCCTTCGTGTCGCTGTAGCGCTTGAGCGCGAGCTGATCGACGGTCTCACCGTTCGGCCCCATCACGGTCGCGCCGAGCTGGCCGAACACCGCGGTCAAACCAGCGAGCGACTCCATGGTCGTGTCGGCGCGCGGATGCTCGTCGCGGGTCAGCGCGACCGAGCCGTCGTCGGCCTTGACGCCGAACAGCGACTTGTCGAACCGCTTGCCCTCGATCGCGATCGCCGCGTTCTTCTGGCTGCGCAGCGCGAAGTTGTCGACGTCCTCACGGGTGAACTTCTCGCGCGTCGCGATCAAGTCGGCCGAGATGCCCTGCGGCACCATGAACAGCTTCTTGCGCAGCTTCTCGTTGTTGCCGTCGAGCATCGCGCCGTCCGAGCCCATCGGCACGCGCGACATCGACTCGACCCCGCCGCCGATGCCGGCGTCGATAAAGCCGGCGCCGATCTTCGCGGCGATCCCGTTGACCGCCTCGAGTCCCGAGCCGCAGAACCGATTCACGGTGTACCCGGTGACGTCCTCCGGCCAGTCCGCCGCGATCAAAGCGACGCGCGCGATGCACGCGCCTTGGTCTTTGACCTGCGTGACGCAGCCGATCGACACGTCGTCGATCAGGTTCTTGTCGAGCTTGTTGCGCTCGGCCATGTGGTTGAGCGTCTGCGCGAGCAACTCTTGCGGGTGGATGTTCGCGAGCCCGCCCTTGCCGGCCTTGCCGCGTCCGCGTGGCGTGCGGACTGCGTCGTAAATGAACACGTCGGTCATAGAACTGCCTCCAGGTTGATGGCGGCAGGATGGTCCAATCCGTCAGGGCATGCAACCAGCCGATGTGGCGGCTTGCTTCAGCCCGGCGAGCGAATCGCCGCACGCGCGCGCCATCCGCGAATAGACATCGGCGGTTAGCCGCTTCGTCGGGAGATCCCATAGCTCGACCGTTTGGTTGCCGAGCGAGACCCGCTGCTCGATCGGCAGGCGATCGCACGTCAGCACGACACTGACCTCGGCGACAAACTGATCGCACTCGACGATGCCGACGTCGACCTTCGCGAGTCGAGCGCGCGTGACATCGACCGTCGCTTCGTCGCTGGTGCCGGACAGCTCGCGATACAGCGCGTCGCGGCCGTTGCCGGGGAGCTGCTTCGCGCACTTCACCAGGTCATCCGCGCCCATCCCCGAAAAGCATTCGATCGCTGCGGCGGGCCAATGATCGCTCGCGCACAGCGCGCGGACCGGCTCGGTCAGCGACACGTCCGGCGAGTGCATCGCGATCGTCGCGGCGGCAAACCCGATCGCCGCGTCGTCGCAGGTCTTCGCGGCAACCGGCGGCGGTGGAGCGACCAACGGCGGAGGCGATGGTGCGGTCGCAGCACACCCGGCGACGACCAGCAGCAGCGCCTTCATCCATCCAGGGTAGCTCCGCGCCGACTCATTGACACGTGCAGTTCGCATCCGTTCCAGCGACACACGCCGTCTCGCTGGGTTGCGTCGTCGCGTTGCGGTAGTGCCAGTTGAACAGCTCGACGATGCGCGGCATCACACCCATATCGGTCAGATCGGTCGTCACCGGTCCGAACGCGAGCCGGTTGTAGCCGCCGGCCGTGTCACGCGTCACCTTCGACGCACGCGACAACGCGCGTTGATAGTCGGCGAGCGAAATCGCATCAGCGTCACCGCCCGACCAGCCGCTGTCGCCGGCGCTAAATCGCGCCGAATGCAGCACCGCGTACTTCGTATTCGCGATCGACACCTTCGCCGGCTCGCCACTCGCAGCGAGCCAATCGCGCATGCCGAAGTAGTGAGTCGCGAGCGCCGCTTCGGACATGCCGCAGACAAACCCGTTCGAGTGGTAATGCTCGACTACCATCGCAATCGCGGTCTGATCGATCGCCGCGAAGAAGTCGGACGCCGGCACGCTCCAGCTCGCCGCCAACCCCGGGCGCTCGGTGAAGTACACGACGCCAGACAGCCGACGACCGCTCGCATCGGGCTCGTGCAGATGGCGCAGGATCGCCGAGATCTGCGTCCGCACGCGTGCATCCGACGCGGTGTTGCTCGGCACTTCGTTGAACGTGAACAGATCGGCGTGCGCCGCGATCGCGACGTCGCGGAACGTGTGCGCCCAGGTTGCGAGCGTCGCATCCGATGCGGTCTCCCAACCGGCGTGACTGGCGTCCCACACGTCGAACGCCGGCGCGTAGTAGAAGTCGCCGCGCGCGTGAACCCGATCGGCGAGCGCACGCGTGGCGAATGCGGTGCCGTGGCTCTGCGTGATCAGCCACGCGTGGTTGCCGCCTTGCGGCAGCCCGGCTTGATACAAGGTCAGCACGTCGGCGGACACTTGATAGAAGATGCCGAATCGGGTCGCGGTCAGCGGCTTCGGCACATAGCCGTCGTCGACCGCGGGCGTGACCCCGCCGCCGAATTGGTCGGGCGGCAGCGTCTGACCCGGATCGCTCGCCCCGGTGTCCACGTCGCCGGCGCAAGCTGCCAAGGCGAGCGCGAGCACGAGGCCGAAATTCTTCAAGCGCATGGCCTGCCCTTCAGCAAGCCCCGGACCAAGCGGCAAGCTCGCGGGTTCGTGTCGCCAGCCGGTCGCGCGACGGGGCCGCCACCCTCCACTGCAACCTGGCGTGGTCAGGCGATCGCTTCGTCGCGCGGCACGATCAGCCGCAGCGCGCGCGGCACGACCTCGATGACGTAGTGGTCGCCCGCTGGCAGCTCTTCGCCGTCGCACTGCGCCGCCGGCAACGATCCGGTCTCGCTGCGCACGGTCAGCTCGAACTTCGTACCTGCGATCGCCGGAGCGAGCGCTAGCCCTAGCTTCTCGAGATCCTCGACCCCGACCGGACTGCGCCCGAGGTGCCCGACGAGCTTCGTGATCAAGTCGCGCCGGCCCGCGATCGGGACGAGCTCGAATCGCCCGTCGTCGGCTTCCGCTTGCGGATCGAAGATCCATTCGCCGCCGAACACGCGCGTGTTTTTCACGATCACGTCGAGCAGCTGATCGAAGTGGTGGACGTCGCCGTCGATCACCGCATCGAGATCGAACTTGATGTCGACGACGTAGCTCTCGACGAACCGCTGCACGACCGCGCCGAAGTACACGAGCTGATCGCGGTACAGCATGCCCAAGCCCGGGATGCGATCGACTCGTTCGCGATCGCGATTGCGCGTCGCCAAGCTCGCAGCGCCCAAGCCGATCGAGAACGAATCGAAGAACAGATCGCGATGCACGCTCTTCAGCCCGCGATCGATCGCGAGTCGGCCGACGTCGCAACTGACTGTCTCACCAGCCGCGACGACCGCGACGTTGCGAGCGAGCGCACCGACGCCGGGCTCGAGCCCGAACGACTTGCCCTGATCGTTCGCGGTGCCGGTCGGGAGCATCCCGATCGCGACCTGCGCGGCGTGGTGCGACGCGAGCACGCCTTTCGCGACCTCGGCAAACGTGCCGTCGCCGCCCATGTAGATCACGACGCGCGCGCCGTCGTCGTCGATGGCCTCGCGGACGCGGTCGATCGTCGCACCGTCGGGCTCGGTCGGCACGAACCGATGGGCGACCGCCGCTTCGTCGAGCAGGGCACGCGCGCGGAGAATCCAATCCGCCGCGCTGCCGCTGTGTGCGGTTGGATTGGCGACCAGCACCGCCGGGCGGTCGCGAGTCCAGCGCGCGATGGCCGGGACCTGCGCCCGGTCAGCAGCACCGCCGCATGGCGGTGCGGTTGGATCGTCCCCAGGCGGCATGCCTCGGCAATGTAACGTGAGCGCGCGTCGAAGCCAGAGGCTGCGATGTATGAAGCGCGACTGCGCCGCGTTTTGGCCGGTAAACCGTCATAAGGTACGCTCGACATGGTTGTCCACGTGTCTCCCCCAATGAACGACTCGAACGACGAGCACGATCTGCTGCGCCAGACCGTGCGCCAGTTCGTGCAGAGCCGCGTCGAGCCACAGGCGCAAGAGCACGACGAGGCGGGCACGTTCAACATCGGCTTGTTGCGCGAGCTCGGCAAGCTCGGGTTGATCGGCGTGACCATCCCGGAAGCCGACGGCGGCGCCGGGCTCGATGCAATCGCCACCTGCATCATCCACGACGAGCTCGCGTACTCCGATCCGGGCTTCGCGCTCGGCTACCTCGCGCACGCGCTGTTGTTCGTCAACAACTTCTACTGGGCGGGCAACGCTGCACAACGCCGCAAGCACTTGCCGAAAGTGCTGACCGGCGAGGCGATCGGCGCGATGGGCATGACCGAGCCCGCGGTCGGCACCGACGTGCTCGGCCTGACCACGACCGCGCGCAAAGACGGCGACGCGTACATCCTCAACGGCCGCAAGACGTTCATCACGAACGGGCTCGAAGCGAGCGTGCTGCTCGTCTACGCGAAGGTCGACGAGCGGATCACGTCGTTCATCGTCGAACGCGGCGCCCCCGGGTTCTCGACCAGCGCGAAGATTCCGAAGATGGGCATGCGCGCGTCGACGATGTGCGAGCTGATCTTCGAAGACTGTCGGCTCCCCGCCGACAACCTGCTCGGCACCGAGGGCGGTGGCATCACGAACATGATGCGCAACCTCGAGATCGAGCGGCTCGGCCTCGCGGCGATGAGCCTCGGCATGGCGCGGCGCTGCCTCGATGCGATGGTCGCGTACTCGCAAGAGCGCAGGACGTTCGGCAAGCCGATCCACGAGCACGGCCAGATCCAGCGCTACATCGGCGAGAGCTACGCGAAGACCGAAGCGATGCGCGCGTTGATCTACAACGTCGCGGCGACGGTCGGCCACGACCGGCGCAATCGCCTGGGCACCGACGCCGCGAAGCTATTCGCCGCGACCGCCGCGAAAGAGGTCGCCGATGCCGCTGTGCAGGTGATGGGCGGTTACGGCTACTGCGCCGAGTATCGCGTCGAGCAATTCCTCCGCGACACCAAGCTGATGGAAATCGGCGGCGGCACGATCGAAGCGCATCAGAAGAACATCACGCGCGATCTGACGCGCGCCTAAGTTCCCTTGCGCGCCCTCGCGGCGGTGAGCTTGGCTTTGAGATCTTCTTGCTGCTTCTGCAAGTCGACGAGCTTGGCGGTCGCCGCATCGCGATCGCTGTCGTTCTGCGCCTTCGCGACGGCGTTCTTCGCGGCGCTGACCGCGGCGTCGAGCGTGACGAGCTGAGCGGTCAACGAACCAACCTCGTCGACGTCCGGCATTTGCATGCCGTTCGCCGGCGTCATGTCGTGGTGGATGATGCCGCTGCCGCTGCCGGCGATGTTGCCTCCGCCGCTGCCGGCGTCGCTGCCGTCGCTGCCCGCTTGATCGCCGCGACCATGGCGACCGCGCCCCATGCCCCTGCCGCCCATCGTCTTCGCGACATCGGCGAGGACCTTGTCTTGCGACTCCTGCGGCAGCTTCGACTGACAACCGCGCATGTCTTCGCGACTCGCCGCACCCTCGAAGCACTTGATGACCTCGTCGGGCCACGCGTCTTCGCTACAGCGGGTGACGAGCGCCGCCTTGAGCTTGCCGGCCATCTCGTCCATGCCGGCGAGTTGATTCTTGAGCTGATCGGGATCGGCGCCGGTCGCATGGGCTTCGACCCGTTTGCGGTTCTTCGCGAACATCTGATCGACGCCTTTGCCGATCGCGTCACCACATGCGGCCGAGCCACGACTGCCCTTGCTGCCGCACGCGGCGAATGCGAGCGAAAGCGAGAGCGCCAACAACTGCTTCGTCATCGCGAAAGCCTCGCATACGCCGCGAGGTCTCACCAGCGCGCCTGGCTTTGCCGCAGACGCGAAGCCGAAACGACGAAAGGCCGCCCGGAGGCGGCCTGACGGGTAGCTGCGTACGTTACGCAGCGCTACCGCTTACCAACCGCAGACCGCCTTCGCGCTCTGGTTGATGGCATCGACGCCAGCCTTGCAGCCGGTCGCGAGCGACGCCTTCGCGTCGGCCGGGAGTCCGTCCCACGCCTTCGACGCGGTCTCGAAGCCCTGCTTCATCGCGTCGCGAGCCTGCTGCGGCATCTTATCGCAGCTGGCGAGCTTATCGATCGCCGCCTTGTAGTCCTTGCACTCCTGCGGCAGGTCGCCGCCACCACCAGCAGCGGCCGGAGCCGCGCTGCCGTCGCCACCGGCCGGAGCTGCGCTACCCGAACCGTCGGCCGGCTTGTCGCCGCCGCCCTTCATGTCGCCGCCGCCCTTCATGTCGCCGCCACCGTGATCGCCGCCGCCCATGCCCATCGCCGACGCCATCTCCTTGTCGAGGTGCGTCTTCTGCTCGGCCGACAGCTGCTTGTTGCAGGCCTGGCCCTCTTCCATGTTCTTGGCAGCGTCGACGCACTTCAGCATCTCCGGCGACCACTTGTCGTCGGTGCAGACCTTGGCGAGCGTCGACTTCATCTTCGGCACCATCGTCTTCATCATCTCGTCGGCCATCTTCTTCTGATCGGCCGGCATGTCCTTCGGCATCTGCTTGGCCTGCTCCTCCATCATGCGATCGACAGCCGAGCTCATCGTTCCGTCGCAGTCGCTGCCGCCTCCCTTCTTCTTGCAGCCGGCAAACGCGGCGAGAGAGAGGACGGTAACGAACGCGATCGAGAGGTTCTTCATCACTTAGCTCCGGGGGAAATAGAAATGTGGCGTGACGTTTCCGTATTCGCGATCCCGGGTCAATCTGGCGTTGGCGGACGTTCATCCGCGATGACGGCAGAGATCACCCGCGCAGGAAACGTTCGTACGCCGCGAAGTCGTAGTCGCGACCCAGGAAATCGTGGACCAGCACCGCCGCGTCTCGCGTGCCGCCGGGAGCGAGCACCTTATCGCGATACGCGCGAGTGACCGCCGGTGCCATCAACCCGGTGCGCTCGAAAGGGGTCAGCAGATCCTTCGCGATCACGAGCGACCATTGGTACGTGTAGTACATCGCGGAGTAGCCGAACAAATGGCCGAACGACGTGTGGAACGACGTGCCCGGCACCCATTCGAACGGCGTGTACTGCAGCTGCAACGCGCGAACGACGCCGAGCTGATCGAGGGTCTTCGGATCGGCGCGGTGAAAGCCGAGCGAGATCGCCGCGTAGAAGATCTGCTGCACGGTCGCGGTACCGAGGCCGAACTTGTCGGCCGTGCGCATCTTGTCCACGAGCGCGCGCGGAATCGTCTCGCCGGTCTCGTGATGGCGCGCGAATCGCGACAACGTCTCGTAGCTCCACGCCCACTCTTCGAACATCTGCGACGGCGCCTCGACGAAGTCCCACTCGGTCGCGACGCCCGCCTGCGAGATCCAGCGCTGATCGCCGCCGAGCACGTGGTGCATCAGGTGGCCGAACTCGTGGAACATCGTAACGACGTCGTCGTGCTCGAGCAGCGCGTCCTTGCCTTCGGGGAAGTTGCAGACCAGCACGCCTTCGGGCAGCTGGATGCCGCGCGCGCCGTCCTTGAGCGGGAATTGCGCCGCGTGCTTGTACTTGCCCTCGCGCGGATGCATGTCGAGATAGATCCGGCCAAGCTTGCCGGTCCCGCGCATGACGTCGTAGACGAGCACGGTCGGATGCCACGCCGCCTCGGCGACCCGGACGTAGCTGAGCTCGTAGATCTCCGACGTGATGTCGAGTAAGCCCTTGAGCACGCGGTCGTACGGGAAGTATTGGCGAACGACGCTCGCATCGACGTCGTAGCGCTGCTTCTTGACCTGGTGCTCGACCCACGTCTTCTGCCAGTCCGCGACCGTGTTTGCGTTCGGCTCGAGCTCGCGCAGCTGGCGCAGCAGCTCTGCGTAGTCCTTGTCGGCGCGCGGCTTCGCGAGCTGCCAGACCTTCTCGAGGAATTGCGCGGCGTGCTCGCCCGAGCCGATCATCTTGTCGTTCGTGATGTAGTCGGCCCAATCGGAGAACCCGAGCAGCTTGGCTTTCTCGGCGCGGAGCTCGAGCACGGTCTGCAACACCGCTTCGTTCGTCTGATCGGCGCGGCTGCGATACTTGATGTAGAGCTCGCGGCGCAACGCGTCGTCGGTCGCGTACGTCATGAACGGCATGTAGTCGGGGTTGTCGGTCGAGATCCGGACGACACCATGCTCGTCGGGCGCATGCGAGTCGCGGAAGTCTTGCGGCAACCCGGCGAGCCGCGAGACATCCGTGACCTCGATCGCGCGGACGTCCTCGGCGATCGCTTTCGAGAACTGCTGGCCGAGCCGAGTCAGCTCTTCGTCGATCTGCTTGAGCCGCTCGCGCACCTCGGGCGGCTGATCGACGCCGGCGCGGCGATAGTCGCGCAGCGTGTGCGAGACGAACCGCTTCGTGTCGGCGTCGGCCTTGGACACGTCGACCGCGGCGAGCGTGTCGTACATCGCGCGATCGAGTGCGAGGTCCGAGTAGAACCGCGAAACTTCTTGCTCGCACTCGCGCGCCGCGTCGCGGATCGCCTCGTCGGGGTGAACCTCGGAGTACAAGCCGGCGAGTGCGTTGCTCGCGCTCGCCGCTGCTAGCAGCTCGTTGTACGCCGCGAGCGTCGCGTCGACGGTGCGCGCGTTCGCGGCGATGATCGCAGGACGCAGCTGTTCGGCGCGTCGGAGGCCCGCGAGGCACTCATCGGCAAACTCGACCGCCCTCTTGGTGTCCGACTTCTTCACGCGCCGAGATCGAATGTACCATCGTTCGCGTGAACGAACTCGCGCCCGCGCTCGGCGACGCGCTACCGCTGGCCGCTACCGATCCGAGCTGGCTGACGATCGCGCTCGCCGACCTCGATACGATCCACGCCGATCACCTGCATTGCGAGCGCAAGGCCGCGCAGTCCGCGCTGTCGCTGATCCGCAGCTATCCCGAGCGCGCCGACTTGGTCGCGGCGATGGCCCGGCTCGCCCACGACGAGACCCGCCACGTCGTCCAGGTCGCTCAGCTGATGGCGCGGCGCGAACAACCCGCCGCCTACGACTTCGGCGACGACTACGCCGCGGCGATGCGCGATCACATTCGCAAGAAGGAGCCCGAACGCCTGCTCGATCGGCTGCTCGTGTTCGCGGTGATCGAAGGTCGTTCCGCCGAACGGCTCGGCCTACTCGCCGGCGCGCTCGACGATGAGAAATCGCGCGCGCTGTACGCGAGCCTCGCCGACGCCGAGGTCCGCCATCGCGACACGTTTCTCGCACTCGCCCGCGACGCGTTCCCGCTGCAGTGGCGCGAGCGTGCCGCCGAGCTCGCCGCGATCGAACGGGAGCTCCTCGCCCGGCGCGAGGTCGTCGCCCGGATTCACTGACGGTGTCGCAATGTATTTGGTGAGGGCACCGGGCCTTGCCCGTAGGGTCCGTCAATGGTCGAGAGCTTGTTGCTGCGATGGTCGATTCGGATCGCGGTTGTCGTCGCGATCGGTGTGATCACCGTGCTGTGGCGCACCCGCGGTCGCCGC
>CAZDGY010000064.1:0-14235 GCA_964504685.1 uncultured Kofleriaceae bacterium
CTCGGTCGCCACGACGATGCCGAGCTGATCGCGAGTGCCTTGCCGGACGACGCCGCCCGCGCCGCCGCCGAGAAAGCCGCGTTGACCGCTCCCGCCGTCGCGAAGTCGGGCGACCTCGTCGTCGATGCGCACTGGGACCACGGCGCGGATCTCGACATCTCGCTGATCGCGCCGGACGGCAGCCGCGTGTCGTGGATGGGCGCATCGGGACGCAACGATGCGACGGTCAGCGATGTGACCAGCACCGAGCACGAGCGCCTGGTCGTCGGTTCGCTGCGGAAGGGCAACTACCTCGTCGAGGTCACGCGCGCTTCGGCGGCCACCGGCTCGATCCGCGGCACCGTGGAGGTCACCGCGCTCGGCAGCAAGCGTTCGTTGCCGTTCGAGCTGCGCGGCGCTCACGCGATCATCGGTCGCGTCGCGATCTCGCTCGAAGAGCATCTCGAAGAGATCGGCAGCAGCGAAGCGCACGTCAGCTTCAGCCACATCGCCGACGAACAGCTCAGCCGCGTGATCATGGCCCGCTCGCCGTCGGTGCGGCAATGCTACGAGACTGCGCTCGGCGCGAACCCGGCGCTCGGTGCCGGCCGCGTCGCGCTGACGGTCGCGATCACGCAATACGGCGGCGTGCAGCTCGCGACCTCGGCGTCGGCCGGCTTCGACGGTGTCGCCGAGTGCGTCAAGCAACAGCTCGCCACGATGCACTCGAGCTCGAACCCCGCTGGTACGGCGCTGCACATCGCGCTCACGTTCACCCGCTGACTACTGCGTGAAGTCGAGCGCGCCGGTGAGATCGCCCATCGCGGTCCCGCCGGCGGTCACCAACGCGGTGTCGCGCGTCATCGTGCCGGCGAGCGGGGTCATCCCGAACCGCTTGTCGATCAGGCGCAGGATCGAGCCGGTGTCGTACTGCGTGTGATCGACGAACCCGCGCTTCGCGAACGGCGAAACGATGATCGCGGGGATGCGCGTACCCGGTCCGAGCAGATCGCCGGTCGGCGGCGCGACGTGATCCCACCAGCCGCCGTTCTCGTCGTACGTGATCACGATGATCATGTCTTTGTACTGCGGGCTCGCTTGCAGCGCGGCGACGAGACCTGCGATGTGCGCGTCACCGGCGGCGAGCGACGCGTAGCCGGCATGTTGGTTGAGGTCGCCTTCGGGCTTGTAGAACACGACCGACGGCAGCGTGCCCGCCGAGATATCGGCCATCAGATCCGTGTAGTCCTTGAGGTGCTTGCCGCGCGCGGCGGCGGCGCTCACCGGATCGAACGCCGCGTAGTAGTTGAACGGCTGGTGATGGAACTGAAAGTTCGGCGCGGAGCCCGGGGTCGACGGTGGGAAGTTGCGATCGCCGATCGCGGTCGCGAGCGTCTCGTTCCACGCCCCCGAGTACCAGGCCCAGGTCACGCTCGCCGCGTCGAGTTGATCGCCGATCGTCTGCGTCGTCTGCGGCGGCACGGTCGACGCGCTCGAGCGATCCGCGTAGAGATGCGTCGAGTCGCTCGCCGCCGGCGCGATATAGCTCGGCTGATACGGTGGTGCCATCGTGTTGACCGCGTGCCACGTGCCGTCGCCGAGATAATTCGCTGGCGTCAGGTTTCCCGACAGCGTGTACGTCGGCGGACCATCGATCGCCGACGCGGGCGACGCAGGCGCGATGTCGAGCTCCGGCAGCCCCGTATCGTCGAGCACCGCGATCGTCGGCTTCGCCGGATCGGTGTCGGCGTTTGGATATTCAGGCGCGCACGCGCAGATCAAGTACTGGTGATTGAGGAACGAGCCGCCAAACGCACCCATGAAGAAGTTGTCGGCGAGCGTGTACTGCTGCGCGAGCTGCCACAGCGCGAGCTGGCTGCCGTCGTAGTGGCCCATGACGAGGCCGCCGGAGTCGGCGTATGCGGCGAACATATCGTTGTAGCCGCCGTCGATCTGCATCTGGTTCTCGAAGAACCGGTGATAGAGGTCGCGCGTGATGTAGCTCTTGTCGAAGCCGGCGTAGGTCGCTTCGAGCGAGTACGGCGCGTTGACGATGCCGTCGCTCATCGCCTGCGTGATCGCCGGGGTGAAGCCCGCTGCGGTGACGCCGCCCCAGGTCTGCGGCAACGTATCGAGCGTCGAGAAATCGCGGTCGAGCTGTGGCACGTACGTGCCGGCGAGCGGTAAGCCGTTCGCGCCGGGGAACGAGCCGTACACGTTATCGAAGCCGCGATTCTCCGCGAAGATCACGACGACGTTCTTGACCGATTGCAGCGAGGCGGGCCCGCTGGCGTCGGAGCCACCGCTGCCGCTACCCGCATCGGGGCGGTCTTTGTCGTTCGGTGGATTACATGCGGCCACAAACGCGAGCGCGATGGCGAGCTTCGTCATGCTTTCACCATCACCGCACAATGTGCAGCTGAGGTGACGAACCCGTGTCTCGTGCGCGTTGCGACGATCTCGTCATCGAGTCGCCATCCAGCGATGTCACGGTGCGCACGTGCGTGGCTTTTGTTGCCTTGTCGTCGCGGTGAGCGCTTGTCGCGGTGCGGATCGACCGGCTCCACCTGCACCGACTCCCGCGCCGAGTCCAGCGATGACGCCGCCGCGAGCGCGGCATCCCGCGCCCGAGCAGCCGGCGGCGCGCGCCGCGTACTACACGTCGACGTTCGCGAACAAGCCGACGGTCGCGGACATGACCGCACTGGGCGCGCAGATCTTTCGCGATCCGTCGCTGTCGGCGTCGGGTCATCTCGCGTGCGCGACGTGTCACGACCCGGCGAACGCGTTCGCGCCATCGACCGGGCTCGCCGTCCAGCGCGGCGGAGCAACCGGCGATGCGCTCGGCGTGCGAGCGGCGCCATCGCTGCGTTACCTCGCGGCGATCCCGCGATTCACCGAGCATTTCCACGACGGCGACGACGACGGCATCGACCAAGGGCCGGCCGGCGGCTTGACGTGGGACGGCCGAGCCGACAGCACGCACGATCAGGCGAAGTCGCCGTTGTTCTCGCCGCTCGAGATGGCGAATCGCTCTGCCGACGAGCTTGCCGGCAAGCTGCGCCGCACGAGCTACGCGGCCGCGTTCGTCACGACGTTCGGCACCGGCGCTCTCGACACGACCGAATCGGCGATCAAAGCCGCGACGCTCGCGCTCGAGGTCTACCAACAAGATCCGGCGACGTTCTACCCGTACTCGAGCAAGTTCGACGCGGTGTTACGCGGCACCGCGAAGCTGTCGCCGACCGAAGCGCGCGGCAAGCAGATCTTCGACGATCCGAAGCGCGGAAACTGCGCGACCTGCCATCCCGATACGATCAAGGCCGGGTTCCCGGCGTTCACCGATTTCGGCTTCATCGCGCTCGGCGTGCCGCGC
The DNA here is from genome assembly GCA_964504685.1 of uncultured Kofleriaceae bacterium. GTDB lineage: Bacteria > Myxococcota_A > Polyangia > Haliangiales > Haliangiaceae > JABFXX01. Next base: position 3,356 of record CAZDGY010000064.1, read on the forward strand.
AATCGCGCGTTGCCGTCGACGCGCGACCCCGCGTACTTCGATCTCGGCTTGTGCGGGCCGTATCGCACCGACCTTTCCGCACGCACAGACTACTGCGGGATGTTTAGAACGCCGTCGCTGCGCAATGTCACTTCGCGTAAGCGGTTCATGCACAACGGCGAGCTCGCGACGCTGCACGACGTGCTCGAGTTCTATGCGACCCGCGATGTGACACCGGCGCGCTGGTACCGCGGCGGCGAGCTGTTCGACGATCTGCCCACCGAGTATCACCGCAACGTCAATCGCGACGCACCGTTCGGGCCGACGCGCATGCTCTCCGAAGCGGACATCGCCGATGTTCTCGCGTTCCTCGCGACCTTGACCGACGCCGACGTCGGTCGTTAGCGTCACTCCCAGCGCAGGTCGAGCTGGCAGGCATCGTCGCCGCGCGTCCGGCACTTGCTCTCGTTAACGGTCGCGCGCTTGCCCCCCGAGAGCTCGACCGAGCGTTCGGCCCAGCCCGCGACCGACATGCAATGCGCGACATGAGGCGTAGCGAACCCGCGAATGCGCGCGACCGCTCCCTTGGAGCCGCGGGTCATGACCTCGAGGTAGCCCGAGTCGTAGTGCGCGCTCCACAGCCGCACGGCTCGCCCCAAGATCCAGTGCACCGTGCCGACCTTGAAGAACAACCGGTAGATCGTCGTGAGATTGGCGTCTGCGCCGTGGCGGCCGAGCATGCGCACGAGCTCGAGATCGCCGCGCCCGAATAACCGATCGATCGTGAGGTTGAGCTCGATGAACTGCTCGAACGGATACCACCGCGCTTTCTCGATCCCGCCCGAGATCACCGCGCGCAGCTCCGGCGAGCACTGCGCAAGTAGGCGATCGGTGCCCGCCGCGCCGTGCCCGAGCTGAACCCACAGCACGCGAGATGACAGCGCGCTTCCCTTCACGTTGGCCACGCCTCTACTATACGCGCGTGAAAGCCCAGGACCCGATCGCGCTGCTCGAAGAGATGGAAGCCAAGGCCGCGCTTGCCGGTGGCGCGGCGCGGATCGCAAAGCAGCACGAGGCTGGCAAGCTGACTGCGCGCGAGCGAGTGATGGCGCTGGTCGACGAAGGCAGCTTCGTCGAGCTCGACAAGTTCGTCACCCATCGCAACGCGGACTTCGGCATGCAGGATCAAAAGATCCTCGGCGATGGCGTCGTCACCGGCCACGGTTTGGTCGACGGCCGACCGGTGTGCGTGTTCGCGCAGGACTTCACCGTATTCGGCGGTTCGCTATCGGGCGCGTACGCGCAAAAGATCTGCAAGGTGATGGACCTCGCGACGAAGATCGGCTGCCCCGTGATCGGGCTCAACGACTCGGGCGGCGCGCGGATCCAGGAGGGCGTCGAATCGCTCGCCGGCTACGCCGATATCTTCCTGCGCAACGTGTTGTCGAGTGGCGTCGTGCCGCAGCTGTCCGCGATCATGGGGCCGTGCGCCGGCGGCGCGGTGTACTCGCCCGCGATCACCGACTTCATCCTGATGGTCGAGGGCACGTCGTACATGTTCATCACCGGCCCCGAGGTGATCAAGACCGTCACCGGCGAAGAGGTCACCAAGGAAGCGCTCGGCGGCGCCGAGAGCCACGCGTCGAAGTCCGGCGTGTCGCACTTCGCGGAGCCCGACGAGCTGTCGTGCATCGCGCGGATTCGCGAGCTGCTGTCGTTCATGCCGAGCAACAACAACGAGGATCCGCCGACTCGCGAGCCCCAAGACCCGCCGGATCGCGCCGATGCCGCACTCGACAGCGTCGTGCCGGCCGAGTCGAACAAGCCGTACGACATCAAGAAGATCATCAACGGCACGGTCGACGACGGTCAGTTCGTCGAAGTCCACAAGGACTACGCGAAGAACATCGTCGTCGGGTTCGCCCGTTACGACGGCCGTCCGGTCGGCATCGTCGCGAACCAGCCGATGCAGCTATCGGGATGTCTCGACATCGACGCGTCGGTCAAGGCCGCGCGGTTCGTACGGTTCTGCGACTCGTTCAATATTCCGCTCGTCACGTTCGTCGATGTCCCGGGCTTCTTGCCCGGCACTTCGCAAGAGTACGGCGGCATTATCAAGCACGGCGCGAAGCTGCTCTATGCGTTCGCCGAAGCGACCGTCCCGAAGATCACGGTGATCACGCGCAAAGCCTATGGTGGCGCGTACGACGTCATGGCGAGCAAGCACATCCGCGCCGACATCAACGTGTCGTATCCCGGCGCCGAGATCGCGGTGATGGGCCCGGACGGCGCGGTCAACATCATCTTCCGCGGCGAGCTCGACAAGATCAAAGACGAGACCGCGAAGGCCGAGGCGCGCGCGAAGTTCATCGCCGACTACCGCGAGCGATTCGCGAACCCGTACAAAGCGGCGTCGCTCGGCTACATCGACGAGATCATCCGGCCGCGCGACACGCGCTGGACGATCATCCGCTCGCTGCGCACGTTGAAGAACAAGCGGCAGACGAACCTGCCGCGCAAGCACGGCAACATTCCGCTCTAATAAGGTGCGGCTTCGCCGTCATGTTTCCCTCCATCCGCATCCTTCGCTCTTGCCTGCTCGCCGTCGCGCTCGCCGCCTGTCATCCCCACGAAGTCTCGATCGCACCGCTGCCTCGCGTCGCGACCGCGCGCTATCTCGAAGGCCGGCTCGCCGCTTACCGCGGTGACTGGCCGACCGCTGCGAGCGCCTTCGCCGACGCCGCGACGGCCGCGCCGGATCAGCCGATGATCGCGATCGAGCTCGCCCATGCGCTCGCGAAGGCGAAGCGCGAGCCGGCTGCTCGTGACGTGCTGGCCTCCGCGCGCGCACGTTGGCCGGATCACCCGCAGGTCTGGCTCGCGTCGGGTGATCTGCTAGCGAGCGCGATGCCGGTCGATCGAACCGCGCCGCCATCCGGTGGTGGACCCGCCACCGCCGTCGAGGCCGCCGCTGCTTATCGCCACGCGGTCTCGCTCGCGGCCGACGACGAACGCGGTTATCTCGGCCTCGCACGGGTGCTGCTAGCGGGTCATCACGAGCGAGAAGCCGAGGACACGTTGCGGGCGCTCGTCGCGCACGTCCCGGGATCGGTCGACGGTCACTTCCGGCTCGCCCAGCGCCTCGCCGACCGCAACGACCTCGCAGGCGCCGCGAAAGAGCTGCGCGCCGTACTCGAGCGCGATCCCGACCATATCGATGCGCGGATGGCACTCGCGCGCGCCGAACGCCGGCTCGGCGACCTGACCGACGCGATCGCGCAGACCCGCAGCGCCTTCGATCGCGCCGCGCAACCGATCGATCTCGCGCAGGAGCTGTTCTTCTTGTTGTGCGAGGCCGACGACATCACCGCCGCCAAAGATCTGCTGGCGCTGCTCGACGACGATCGCAGCGATGCCGACACGCTCGGGCTGATCGCGCGGCTCGAGCTCGGGCTCGGCGCGGTCGATGCGGCACACGCGATCACGAACCAGCTCGCGAGCATCGATGCCGACGCCGCGGCGCTACTCGAGATCGAGATCGCAGCCGGTGCGCACGATCTCGACGCCGCCGAGCGCCTCGCCATTGCGCTCCCCGCGGACTCGCCGGTGTACGGCGCCGGCCGGCGGGTCGCCGCCGATGCGATCCGCGCGAGTCACGGCGCCGCTGCTCGTGCGTTCGCGCTCGTCGAGCCGGCGTGGCGAGCCAAGCCCGGTGATGTCGATCTCGCGCTATCCGCCGCACTCGCGCTCGCCGCCTTGCATCGCGGTGACGAAGCTCGCGCCGCGCTGGCCGCGGTCAAGGCCGCCCCGACGCTCGAGCTCGCCCGGGCGCGGCTCGACGATGCGCTTGGCGATCGCAAGGCCGCGATCGCTCGCCTCGAAGCGCTGATCCGCGCACACCCAGACGACACCGCCGCGCTCAACTTTGCCGGCTACGTCATGGTCAACATCGGCGAGCGGCTCGACGTCGCCGCGCGTTACTTGCAGACCGCTCGCGAGCTACAACCCGGTGATCCCGCGATCATCGACAGTTGGGGCTGGTTGCTCGTTCGTCGCGGCGATCGCAAGGGTTCGCTCGCCGCACTCGAGCTCGCCTCCCGGCTCGCACCGCTCGATCAAGACATCGCGCTCCACCTGCGCACGGCCCGCACTCCCGGCCAGCTGGTGGTACCATCGAAGCCATGACTCGGCGGTTCCTCGTCGCACTTGTCGCGTTGATCGCGCTCGCCGCGCCGGGCTGCAAGAAAGGTCCGTCCGAGGACCAGTGCAAGAAGTTGCTCGAGCACATGACCGACCTCGAGTACAAAAAGGGCGGCGCCGCCGCGACCAACGATCAGATGAAGGCCGAGCTGCTGAAGCAGAAGCAGGCCGCGCTCGGAGGAAAATCGGCCGAGGAGTTCATGAAGACGTGCACGTCGTCGATGTCGAAGGCGCGGGTCGAGTGCGCGCTCGACAAGAACGAGATCGACGGCGACAACGGCGTCGCGAAGTGCGACGAAGGCAAATAGCCCGCGGCTTACGCCAGCGTCCCGTTTAGCGTCTGGAACACGACGTCGGCGACTCGCTCGCCCACCGCGGTCGCCGCGGTCGCGCCATGACCGCCGAGGCCAGCCGCCCACACGAGCCACGGTCGCGTGCGATCCGAGACGATCCGCATCCGAAGATCCGGCGTGAAGCAGCGCTGACATGCCCAGCGACCGAGCACCTTCGCTCCGGCGAGCGTGCTGTTGCCGAGTCGGGTCGCCAACGCGGCATCTCCTTCGGCGTCGGCTTCTTGATGGCCGGCGGCCACGGGCACGCCGTCGCATGGCGAGATCAACACGCCGTCTGCGGCGCCGCGGACGTACAGCTCTTGCTCGCCGAGATGCCATAGCCAGGGCGCGCGATCGACGACCCCGCCGCTGACCACGTAGACGTGGCGTTTGAGCGCGACCAACGGCGGCGCGCCGACGAGTCGACCTGCCCAAGCGCCCGAAGCGTCGACGACGATCCGGGCCTCGAGCTCGCCGAGCGCGGTTGTCAGCCGAGCGCCGACGCTGTCGGGCTCGATCGCGGTGACGCCTGCACTACGTGCGATTTGCGCCCCACCGGCCTCGGCACCGGCGACGAGTGCGGCGAGCAAGCCGGCGATATCGATCACCCCGTCGCTCGGCACGTGCAGCGCCGCCGCGATCGACAGATCGGGGAGATGCGGCCACCAGCTCGCCACCGCCGAGGTCGCGACCTGCTCGATCGCGACCGAAAATCGCTTGGCGCGATCGAGATACGCGTCGGCATCGACCGCGTTGTCGAACGTCAGAACACCACCGCTTTCGCGCCAGACCCCGCCGAGCTCGCGCAGCAGTTGCGCGCCGCGCACGGTGAGCGCGGTGGTCTCGTCGTCGTCGACGAGCTGGCGGCCGAGGCCGGCACTACGGCCGCTCGCGAATTTGCCGAGCTCGGCCTCGCGCTCGAGCACGATGCTCGCGATACCGCGCCGGGCCAGCGCCCATGCCGTGGCGGCGCCGGCAAATCCGCCGCCGATGATGGCGACGTCGGTCGTGGCCGGCAGCTCGCTCACGGTGGGCTTGTAGCACGTTGCCGGTTGACCGCGCCGTCTTCGTCTAGGCAGACTCGTTCCATGCCGAAGCTGATCCGTCTGGACACGGGTGCCGAGATCGGAGAAATCAGCGATGCGCAGCTGCAGTTTCTCGTCGACCAACTCGAAGAAGAGAACGACGACGACAAAGACTATTTCATCGATCGCGACACGATCGAGCTGTTGTCCGACAACGGCGGCGACCCGGAGCTGCTCGCAATGCTCGAGAAGGCGATCGGCCGGGACGAAGAGATGACGATCGCCTGGGAGTGAAGCCCTTCGCTCCAAGGATTGGCGGTCGCCAGCCGGGCTCGATATGATCGGCGTATGGGCCGGGTCGCGTCGCTTGGGCTGCTCGCACTCGCCGGGTGTTCACATGGCGGCAGACCGCCGAATGACCCGGCGAGCGCGCACGAGCGGCTCGTGTCCGCGGCCAAGCAACACGACGCTGCGGCGATCGCGAGCCTGTTGCGGGCACCGCTTAGCTATGGCGGCTTGTGGTTCGCCGATCGCGGCTGCGCGGCGAAGTTTCCGACCGCGGCCACGCTCGGCGCCGATCAGCTTGCCGCCTTCGCGAAGTGTCTCGCCGCGCTCAAGCTCGAATCGAGCCCGCGCAGGTCGGCGCTCGCCGACGGCGTAATCCTGACCTACGACCCGGGTATCGAGATCGAGCTCCGATTCGGCGTCGACGATACCGGCGCGTGGTTATCGTCGATCGGCTACCTCGGACGCCGCGAGCCCGGCGATCCCGAACCGACGATCTCGCCGTCCGCGCTCGAGCTGCGACGAGAAGCTGGGATGCGAGAACCCGAGCTCGATGCCGATGCGCACACCAAGCTCGACGAGGACATCAACCTCAGCGGCAACACCTACGCGTACGCGTGGCTGCGGGTGTGCGTCGATCCGAATGGCGCGGTCACGACGTCGCCGCGCGACGGCTCGTCGCAGGCGGCCGAGGACGTCTTTGCCGCCGCGGTCCGCGACTGGCGGTTCCGTCCGTTCGACCCAGGCGGCTCGGCGTTCACGGTGTGCACGCTCAAGCGCTTCACGTACGGTACGAGCCCGACCGACGAGGTCTTGCCCTTGCCGCAACTCCCCGGCCCGCTGCGAACGGTGAGCCCCGACGCGCTCGGCAAGCGGATCGCCGGCGTTCCCGAGGTCGCTCCGACCGAACCGATCAAGCTCGAGCTCGCGAAGCATCACAACCCCGCGCTGTTCGGCGTGTTTCGGTTCTGTCTCGCCGAGACCGGCGCGGTCGACAACGTCACGACCGTTCTGTCGAGCGGCAACACCGACTACGACGCGCTGATCAAGACAGCGATCCACGCGTGGCGCTACAAGCCGTACGTCAGCAACGGCAAGCCGGCCGCGATCTGCAGCGAAGTCGTCTACTCGTATCGCCAGTCCTGAGTTAGCCGACGTCGAGTACGAACATCACGCGGCACCATTGGCCCACCGCCGCAGCTGTCTGAAGTTCCAGACCGCGAGCAACCCCCATAGGACGGCCAGCAGTGGGATCCCTACCCGGAGATACTGCGCGGTGACGAGCGAGACCTGATGGTCATGCATGACGAAGAACGCGCCGCGATACTCGTAGGGATAGCCGAGCGTCACCAATCCCCCTGCAAGGGCAACGCAGGTCAGGGCGGCGATCAACCTCGGCATCTGTACAACCGTAGCATTGCGAGTATTGCTAGGCGCCGCGAAACGAGCTGCGGTCAGCCCAGCGACGCGCGGATCGACCGCGGGGTGATCTTCTGCCAGCTCGCGAGCAAGGCCGCGGTCACGACGAGCGACGCGCCTCCGATCGCGACGAGCCGGACCGCATCGCCCGCGTGCGGCAGCGCGAGTGATACGCCGAACCCCGCGCCGAGCCCGACCGCGCAACAGCCGACGATGCCCCACGTGCCGCGCAGGTACGCGCGGATCGGCAGGTCGATCGTCTTGGTCACGAGATACGCGAGCACCGCAAACGCGATCGGATAACCGACCGCCCATGCGACCGGCACCGACAACAAGCCCAGGCGAGCACCGAGCAGCTGCGCTCCGAGCGCGAACGAGCCCGGCACCGCGATCGTCGCGATCATCATGTAGCGCAGCGTGAGCTGCGGTTTGCCGACGCCGTCGAGCAGCGGCGGCCCGAGGTAGCCGAGCGAGCGAAATAGGCCCATCACGCACAAGATCCGCGCCGCTTGGCCGCAGATCTCGAGCTGATCCGGCGTCCACTTGCCGCCCGAGTAGCACAGCCGCAAGAACTCCGGCACGACGAGCAGGATCAGCACGACGAACGGCAGGATCGCGATCAGATTGAGCCGGGTGAACTGGATCAGCTGCGCCGCGAGCGCTTTGCGATCGTCGCGAATGCGCGCGAACGTCGGGAACGCGACATCGATCACCACGTTCGCGATCGTCTTGACCGGCTCGAGGATCAGATAGTCGGCGAGCGAGTAGATGCCGTTCGCGACGTCGCCGAAAAAGTGCGCGACGATCGGTGCGTCGACGCTCGTGTACAGCTGATAGAGCACCTGGCTGCCGGCGCTGCGCAGCCCGAACTTGATGTGCGAGCGCACCTCGCGCGGCCGGAACACGAACTTCGGCAGCCACGGATGGCGGAGCTGGATCACGATGCCGAACACCGTCGCGCGCACGAGCGCCGCGAGCGTGAAGCACCAGATCGTGTAGCCCATCGCCGCGAACACGACGCGAGAGATCGACTCCGACAGGTGCGCGACGATCCGCGCCTTCGCGACCGCATCGAACCGCAGCTCCTTGCGCAGCAGCGCGAATGGAATCGCGTAGACGTTCTGCAACACTAGCTTGGCGCCGTACGCGACGAGCAACCAGCCGATCACCGCGTGGTGCTGCCACATGCCGTACAGCGGGCCGACCCCGAGTAGCACGAGGAACAGCGCACCCGACACCATCACGTTGAACCAGAACACGGTCGACACGCGCTCCGGCGTCAGGTCGTCGTGCTGGATCAACGCCGAGGTCACGCCGAGGTCGGCAGCGGCATCGAGCGCGGCGTACAACGGGATCGCCGCAAACGCGATGCCGAGATCGTCGGCCGATACCCACAGCGCGACGACGATCATCTGCGACAGCAAATCGGCGATCGCGATCACCGCCTGCGCAGCGCCGGCCCAAGCCACACCGCGCGCGACCTTCGTGCTCAGGCCAGGGTCGCTACCCGACACTGCCTCGCTGATACCATGCTTCGTGCTAGCGTGCCGGCTGCATGCGCGAGGTCCAGGTCGCGCCCGACCACTACGACTTCGAGCGTTATGACGACGCCGAGCGCTGGATGTCGTACTGGCATCAGCTGCGCGCCGTGCTCGCAGTCCGGCCGAAGACCGTGCTCGAGATCGGCCCGGGGTCAGGCGTGTTTCGCAACTACCTGCGCGCCGCCGGCGTCGAGGTCAAGACCCTCGACATCGATCGCTCGCGCGACGTCGATTTCGTCGCCGACATCACGAAGCTCGACGAGGCGCTCCCCGCCGGCCTGACGTTCGACGCGGTATGCGCGTTCCAGGTGCTCGAGCACCTACCGCTCGCCGAATTCGAGACCTGCCTCGCGAACATCGCGCGCCGCGCTAACCCCCACGTGTTCGTCTCGCTGCCCTATCGCGGCTTGCGCGTGCGCTTCGCGTTCTGGTGGGGCGACCACCACTTCACGCTCGGCCACAAGCTGATGCTGCCGTGGCGCCACAAGCCGATCCCCGAGCATCACTGGGAGCTCGGCTATCCGCACACCGCGCGCAAGATCACGAAGATCATCACGCGCCAGCTCGACGTCGTGTCGCGCGGTTTCATCCGCGAGAACCCGTATCACTACATGTGGCAGTTACGTCGCCGCGGCGAGCTCGCCGCCGGCTGACTACTTGTCTTTGTCCTTCTTGGACTTCGCTTCGCACTCGTCGAGCTGCTTCTCGGTCGGCTCGCCGCTGAGCGCGTTGATGCAGTCGAGCGTCTTCTGGGTCTCCGGCTTCTTCTTGAGCTCGTCGCGGCAGTCCTTGGCGGCCTCTTCCTTCAGCTTGTCGACGCCGTACTCCGCGCCGCCCTTCGGCATGTCCTTCATCATCAGCGGCGCGATCTTGTCCGCCGCGCGCGCGCAGTCATCTTTGCCGGAGCAAGCGGCGAGGGAACCACACAGAGCGAGGGCGATAGCGATGGTCTTCATGGGGTGCGGCATCTTACCCGACGATGCGACCCGTGGTGAACCGCGAAGTTAGGGCGCGTGATCGCTGCCGACAGCGTCGGGCCGGCGGTCGTGGGACGAGTGGGTCCGCGTGATCTTCTCGAACGGCGGGCAGGCCGCGATCTGGACGTCGGTCGGCGCATCGGGCAGCGCGATCAAGCATGCGAGCGTCGCCTTCGCGCGCTCGGGATCCTTCGCGACCGACGCATGGCACTTCTCGACGCCTTGCTGAATTCGCTCGGCGTTGTCGGAGCCCGCGCCGCCGGCTTTGGTCCACGCGTCACTCGACGCGATCTTCGCGACCGCGAGCGCGCAGTCGTCTTGGTGTTTCGAGCAGGCCGCGAGCGCGAGCGCCGCGATGATGGCGAGCTTGGTCATAGCAACCGATCGATCTGTGGCATGCCGTTGCCATCTACCATCCCGTGGACTGTGTAGGTCGTCGGATGACCATCGCAGTCGACATCGCCGACCGCGGTGGCGGTGAACTTCTGCGCCTCGCCGGCGTAGCTGTACTGGAACCGACCCGGCTCGTCGACGTGGAACTCGAGCGCCGACCACACCGGCGAGCTCGCCCACTCTTTCGAGATCGCGCACTTGTGATTCGCGCCTTGGCAGCACGGCGTCGCCGGCGTCGGACCGGCTTGGCCGACCGCGAAACCACCGCTGTCGCCGAACATTCGCCTCGACTGCTTGGCCATCCTATCGAGCGTCAGGTTGGCTTCGAGCTTCATCGAGTTGCGCTTGTCGTCGCCCCTGCCTTTGTCAGCGGCGTTGTCATCGGCTTTGTCAGCCGCCTTGTCGCCGCCGTGACAGCCGGTCGCGAGCACGACACCCGCAATGGCTAGCCAGGTCTTCATCGGCTCGCAGCGTAGCTCACGGCGCCGGCGGTTTTGCGGTGCACTCCGCGACTTTTTCCTTCGTGACCTCGTCGCTGATCGCGAGGATGCAATCGAGCTGCGCTTGGCGCTCGGGATGCTTCGCGATATCTGCGCGACACGCGGCGAGGACCTGATCTTTGACGTTCGCGATCGATTGCTCGGATGGGCGAGTGCCGTCGAGGATCACCGCGGTCTTGTCGTAGACCTTCTCGCAGCTGTCTGGCTTCGAGCACGCCGAGACGGCGAC
>CAZDGY010000065.1:0-14220 GCA_964504685.1 uncultured Kofleriaceae bacterium
GGACGACCTTGGTCTGGCCCTTCGTGAGCGCCGCGACCGGTTGTGACGCGGTCGGCGTTTCGTTGACCTCGATCGTGAGCGCGCCGAACGTGATCGCGGCGGGTCGCAGCCGCACCGCTTCGCCGATCACGATCGTGCCAGTCTTCTCGTCGACGATGACCTTTGCACGCACGTCGGGGTCGACGTCGATCGCTTCGAGTTGGGTGATCAGCGCCGCGACGTTCGCGCGAGCCGCCGCGGGGATCGGGACGACGACGGTGCCGGCATCGCGCGCGGTCGACGTGGTCGGGCCGAGCACCGCCTCGATCGCGGCCTGCATGCGAGACGCGGTCGTGAAGTCGGGTTCTTTCAACAAGAACACGATCTCTTTGTCGGGCACCACGCTCGGCGCCGCGACTTCGACGGTCGCTCCGGCGGGGAGCAGGCCGACGGTCGGATGATTCTTTTTCGACGACGAGCCGGTCGCGCCTTCCGACACGAATCCGCCGACCGACAGCGCGCCTTGCGCGATCGCCCAGGTCTTGCCATCCGGGCCTTTGAGCGGCGCGGCGATCAGCGTGCCACCGACCAGGCTCCTCGCGTTGCCCATCGACGACGCAGTGACATCGAACGACGTGCCGGGCTTCGCGAACGCGGGCAGCTCGGCGGTGAGCATGACCGCAGCGACATTCTTCGCCTTGAGCAGCGTCGGATCGATCGTCAGCCCGAGCCGCTTGACCATCTTGGTCAGGGCGTCCTTGACGAGCGGCGACATGATGTCATCGCCGCTGCTATCGAGACCGACGACGAGGCCGATCCCGGTGAGATGGTTGTCGCGCACGCCGGCGATCGTCGTCAGATCTTTGATCCGATCGGCGGCCGCGGTGCCACCGAGAGCGAGCGCGACAGCGATGACGGCGAGTTTGCGCATCAGAATGGCCACAGCTTGCTGAGGACGCGGCCGAGCCAGCCGCGGCGTTGCGTGTCGCTGATGTCGCCGCGACCGGTGTACTCGACCTCGGCGTCGGCGATGCGCGACGACGGAATCGTGTCGTCGTCGGCGACGTCGATGCGACGAACGACGCCGCTGACGTAGATCTGATGCTCCTCGTTGCCGACCATGACGACCTTGCTGCCTTCGACTACGAGATCGCTCGACGGCAATACATCGATCACGCGTACCGGCAGCGTCGCGGTGACTTGGCCCTGGCGGTTGATCGCGCCTTGGCCGGTGAACTTCTGGTCCGACGTCGACGAGAACAACGTCGTCGGATCGACACCGGGGTACTTGGCCTTGAGCGCTGCGATGAAGCCGAGCGCCGCAGGCATGCCGTACGTCGTGGCGTCCGACTTGTTGAGCGTCGTGTCGGCTTGGTGGCTCGCGAGATCTTTCTCGTCGACCTTGATGACGAGGATGTCGCCGATCCGCGATGCGACCGGGTCTTCGAGCAGGCCGGGCGTGCCGTCCGCGTACAAGCTGCCGTTGCTCGCCGCGTTGCGGTTGCCGAACTTGCCGTAGTCGAACTTGCGATGCTTCGCGTGATACGGCGCGATGTGGGTAACACACGCGCTACTCGCGAACCCGAACGCAGCGATGGCGACGAGCGCCAGTCGGTTCATGGAGCAGCTCCGATCACGACGGTCGCTGGTGCAACCAATATGCCGTGCAGCACGGTCTTGGTTGCGAGCAGTCGGACCGTCGCGGGCTCGCCAAAACGGGCTGCTAGCTCGAGGACGCCGCTCCCGCGGATGCGCAAGCCACTGCGACGGACGTCAACGCTGACGTCGCTGCCGCGTGGCAACGGCGCGGGGAGCGCGACATCTTGGGCGCCGATGGCGGCGCCGGCTTCGAGGTCGCGGGTGAGCGTTGCGCCTACCACTTGCGTCGCGGACACACCGTCGCCGACCGCGCGATGCTCGATCGCGACATCGGCATCGCTTAGCACCGAGCCACTCGGCAGTGCGGCGCGCATGACCGCGACCGCGACGACCGGGGCGATCGCGACCGGTACGTACGCGACCCGACCGCGCACCGTGATCTTGATGCTCGGCCGGCCGGCGCGCAGCTCGCGCGGTGCGTCGACCGTGATCGAGCTCGGCGCGGCGTCGAGGCGTGCGAGTGCGGTCGGAACGTGGATCTCGGCGATGCCCAAGCCCGCCGGTAGCGACGGCTCGAGCCGCGCGCGAATCGCGTCGGCGATTGGCTCGGCGTGGACCGGCCGAGCAGTCGCGAGCGCGACGGCGACGGTCGCGATGAGCGCGAGCACGGCGGTGATGATCGTGCGCTTCATCGCAGCTGAGCCGTGTCGGACAGCATCTCGTCTGCCGCCTTGACGACGCGCGAGTTCACCTCGTACGCGCGTTGGCCGGCGATCAGATCGATCATCTCTTCGACGACGTTCACGTTCGAGACTTCGAGCATGCCCTGGCGCATCGTGCCTGCGCCGCCTTCGCCCGGTTGGCTGAGCACCGCGGTGCCCGATGCTGCGGTCTCCTTGAACAGGTTCTGGCCTTGCGCAGCGAGGCCGGCGGGATTCGCGAACGTCGCGATCTGGATCTTTCCGAGCTCGGTCGCCTGCGTTTGGTTCGGGATCGTCGCCGACACCGTGCCATCCGACGCGATCGTCACGCTCTGCGCGTCGGGCGGAATCGTGATGCCGCCGACGACCTCATAGCCGTCGGAGTTGACGAGCTTGCCTTCGGCGCTCATCTGCAGCGCGCCGTTGCGCGTGTACCCTTGCGAGCCGTCGGGCAATTGGATCGGGATGTAGCCGTTGCCTTCGATCGCGACGTCGAGCGTGTTGCCGGTCTGGTGCAGCTCGCCTTGCGACAACTCGCGCGAGGTGTTGACGAGCCGCGTGCCGAGGCCGATCTCCGTCGCGCTCGGCGCCATCGTGCCGTTGCCCGTCGGTGTGCCGGCGGCGCGCACTTGTTGGTACATGAGGTCGGCGAACTCGGCGCGGCCTTTCTTGAAGCCGTTGGTCGAGACGTTCGCGATGTTGTTGGCGGTGACGTCCAGCTTGGTCTGCTGGGCTTCCATGCCGGATGCTGCGGTGGCGAGTGAGCGAAACATGTTGGCTCCTTTGGTCCCTGGTTACTTCGGTCCGCCGAGATCGCGTGCCGCGCGATCCTCGCAGTCGTGATAGCCCTGGATGATTTTCATCAGCGACTCGTACGTGCGTGACTCCTTCACGAGGTCAACCATGCCGCGCACGATGTTGACGTTCGATGACTCGAGCATGCCGGAGCGCACCTTCGGCGGATCGCCGCCTGCGGGCGAGCCAGTCGCCGAGAACAGCGAGCCGCCTTCGCGCTTCATCTGATTCGTCGCGAACCGGGTGAGCTCGAGCTTGCCGAGAGCCTGTCCGTCCGCCGTGACCGAGCCGTCGGTGCCGACCGTGACCGACGTCGTGTTCGGCGGGATCGCAATCGGCCCAGCTTCTCCGAGCACCGGGTTACCGTCGCCGGTGACGAGCTGGCGCTGATCATCGAGCTGGAAGTTGCCGGCGCGGGTGTAGCGCGTACCGTTGGCGGTCTGCACCGAGAAGTAACCGTCGCCATCGAGTGCGAGGTCGAGTGGGTTCTCGGTCGGTGTCAGTGCGCCGCCCTGCGAGTCGACGCGAGCGGTCTGCGCGCTGACCGATGCGACGTCGGCCGACTTCACCGTGCCGAGCGCCTCTTTGAACGTGATGCGATCGCCGTGGAAGCCCGCGGTATTCGCATTCGCGATGTTGTTCGCGGTGGCGTCGAGAGCTTGCGAAGCGGCGACCGCGCCCGCGGTGGCGACGTAAATGCCGCTGCTCATGACTTGGCTTCCGTCTTGGCTTCGGGCCCGAGAATCTCGACGCGCAGGCGAGCGATCGCCCGACCGTGGAGCTGGCAAACGCGCGACACCGTCACGCGCAAGACCTGCGCGATCTCGGCGTAGGTGAGCTCTTCATTGTAGTAAAGCGAGAGCACCAGGACGTCGCGCTGATCGAGCTTGTCGAGTGCGGCGCGAATCCGCGACAGCCCTTGCAACCGGCCGGCTTGAGCTTCGGGCGAGTGCTCGTCGCTCGTCATCATCGCGGCGGTGTTGTCGCCGGTCTCGAGCGCGCCGACCGTGACATGGACGAGCTGTTCGAGGTTCGCGCGGTATTCGTCGATCGTGACGCCGAGACGTTCGGCCACTTGCTCGTCGCTCGGCGGAGTGCCCAGCTCGCGCTCGAGCTCCTGGATCGTCTGGCCGACCTTGCGCGCGAGGTGACGCACGCGCCGAGGCATGATGTCGCCGCGGCGAAGCTCGTCGAGCACGGCGCCGCGAATCCGTTTCTCTGCGAACGACAAGAACGGCTCGTTGCGCGTATCGTCGTAGCGCTCGGCCGCTTCGGTCAGGCCGAGCATGCCGGCAGCGACGAGATCATCACGCGTGATCCAATCGGGGCAGCGCCTCGCCATACGAAGCGAGATGCGCCGAGCGATCTCGATGTGCTCGGAGATCAGCCGATCGCGTTCGGCGTTGGGTCTCCGGTTTTGTGCAGCATAAGCCTTCATCGAGAACCTCCTTGAGCACGAGCAGAGACGCGCCACCACGAATCCGATGGCGCTGGAGCAAAAGTTGCGAGCGTGCGGGTCAACTGACGGATTGCGCGCGCGGCGGGTGAGTCGGGCGCATGAGCGAGCAGCGGCACGCCGATCTGCGCGGCCTCGGCGACTGCGGGATCCGCTGGAATCGGCGGCAGCGCGGTGACCTCGAGATCGAGGAAGCGAGCAACAAGTGCGCCGAGCCGGGCGACGAGCTCGTCGGCGTGGGCGCGCGAGCTGACGCGATTCGGGACGAGGTAGGCGTGGCGCACGCCCTGCTCGGTTGCGAGCACCTTGAGACAGGCGTACGCGTCCGCGATCGACAGTGGCTCGGGATTGACGACGATGATCGCGTCGGTCGTCGCGCCGGCAAACATCGTCTGCGATTGGCCGATGCCTGCGGCGATATCGATGATCAGCGTGTCGAACTGCGACGCGAGCGTGTCGACGAGCTCGAGCATGCGGCGCTGTACGCCCGGTCCGATCGTCGACAGCAGGTAGCTGCCGTTGAGCGCGGGCAGAAGGTGAATGCCATGCGCTGCAAGCAATACGTCCTGCACGGGCGTGCCGCCGAGCGCATCGAGGATGCTGCGTTCCGGTGCAACGCCGAGCAACAGATTGAGATCGGCCATGCCGAGGTCGGTATCGACGACGAGCGTGCGCGACCCACTTTGCGCGTATGCCAGGGCGAGGTTGACCGCGATCGTGCTCTTGCCGACGCCGCCTTTGCCACCGGCGACCGCGATCGCGCGGCGCGCGGGGGCCAGAATCGTCGGTGGCTGACTGCTGCCGCCGCCGCCTCGAATCACACGCAATGTAGCTGCTTGATCGGTCACGTCTGCTCCTGGTTACGCGGCGCGAGTACGGCTGTTGGAGATCCCGCCGAGGCCGGCGGAGGCGAGCTCGAGCAAGCGAGCCGACGTCGGTTCTTCGAGATCTTCGGGGACCGCTTGGCCGGTCGTGACCCACGTGATCGGCAGCGCGAGACGCGCGGGAGACCGAGCGAGCTCGGGCGCGTCGTTGACCTCGTCGAGCTTCGTGAACAGCAGACGTTGCGGGTTGAGCGCGCGAGTGCGATGCGCGAGGTCATCGATCGCGGCGACGCTCGTCGAGGCCGGGATGACGAGGTGGATCTCGATCGGCGGCAGGTTCGGTAGTGCCTCGGCGAGCTCCTCGATCGCGCGGTTGTCTCGCGGGCTACGGCCGGCCGTGTCGATCAACACGAGGTCGTCGTTGCCGTCGAGGTAGTCGCGCAGGTCGGCCGGCGAGCTTGCGACATGGAGCGGCACGCCGATCAGATCGGCGAACGTGCGAATCTGCTCGATGCCGCCGACTCGGTAGTTGTCGAGCGTGACGATCGAGACGCGCTTGCCCTCGACGAGCGCCGCGCGTGCGGCGAGCTTCGCGATCGTCGTGGTCTTGCCAGCGCCGGTCGGACCGACCAGCATGATCGCGTTGCCGGTCGACGGCGCGGTGAGCGGCGCGTTCGCCGACACCGCTTCGTTAGCAACGTACTTGTTGTTGTTCGGCTTCGGGGTAGGCGTCGGAGCGATCCGCATCTCTTCGATCAACTTGCGCAGCGCCGCGAGCTCGCTGCGGAGCTCGGTGGTGCCGCGGTTGTCGCTGCCGCTCGCGCGAACCAGCGCGCGCAACGAGCGCAGCTCGCTGCGAATCGGCGCCATCAGCTTTTCGACGCTCTCCTCGTTGGTGGCCTGCGGGCCGGCGGCTTGGGCCTCGCGATGCGCGGCGGCAGCAGCAGCGGCGAACCGTGGCGTCCGCGGTGCGTCGTCGTCGCCGTCGTCGATCGCGGCGGAGATCTCCATCGCGGTTCCGAGCAGGCCGCGGCGGATCTGTCGAGTTGCAACGATGACGGCTTCATCGCCGAGCTCGGCCTTCACTTTCGCGACAGCCTCGCGCATCGTCGCGCCTTCGAACTTCATGATCTTCATGCGGCCTCTTGTGCGGAGATGACTCCGCGGGTGACGAACGGAACGGACGGATCGACCTCGCGGTAACTCATGACTGCGAGACCGGGAACGTGACGGGCGGCGATCTGCGACATCGTGCGGCGCAGATCAGGGGCGACGACCAACAGCGGCGGCTCGTCGCGCATCGCCAAGTCGCGAGCGCGACCGGCGAGGTCTTCGGTCAGCTTCGACAGCGCGCGCGCATGCTTGCCGCTGCCATCGCGCAACAGCGATTCGGCGCGCGGGTCGAGCACGAGCGGGCGCAGGGCACCGTCGGTCGAGAGCTGTGCGCGCGTCAGCCGGCGCGCGAGGCGCTGGCGAACGTGCTCGGTCAGCTCGTCGGGATTCTTGATCGTCGCGGCGTGATCGGCGAGCGCTTCGAGGATAGAGCGCATGTCGCGAATCGAGACGCCTTCGCGCAGCAAGTTGCGCAGCACCTGCATCACCGCGCCCATCGACATCATGTGCGGGATCAGTTCCTCGACGACCTTCGCGTTTTGTTTGCCGGTGATGTCGAGCAGCTCCTGCGCTTCTTTGCGGCCGAGTAGCTCGTGCGCGTTGCGGCGCAGTAGCTCGGTGAGGTGGGTCGCGATCACGGCAGCGGCATCGACGACCGTGCAACCTGCCGCTTCCGCGCGCAGGCGGTCGGTCGGCAGCAACCACTTCGCAGGCAGCCCGAACGTCGGCTCGGTCGTCGCTTCGCCGGGCAGCGCACGCGTCGCCAGACCGGTCGGATCGATCGCCAGCACGCGGTGGGTGTTGACCTCGCCGGATGCGATCGGCACGCCGGAGAGCAGCACGCGGTACGCGCCGGGGCGGAGCTGAAGATCGTCGCGGACGTGGACCGGCGGCACGATGACGCCGAGCTCGCTCGCGAGCTGCTTGCGCAGCGATGCGATCCGCTTGAGCAGCTCGCCGCCGCGATTCGCGTCGACCATCCCGAGCAGGTCGAGTCCGACCTCGAGTCCGAGCAACTCGACCGGCAGCGCGGCTTCGATCTCGCCGCGATGGACTTTCTCGTCGGGGCGCAGCGGGTCGCCGGGCTTCGTTTGCTTGCCGATCGGCGCCTCGTTGTCGTTCGCGACCGAGGGGGACGAACCGTCTTTCGCTTTGGTCGACGCCCAGGCAGCGAGACCGCCGAGACCCAAGAACAGGAAGTGCGGCATGCCGGGGAGCAGGCCGATGACCGAGAGCATCGCGGCGGTGACCGCGAGCGGACGACGGCGCGACAACAGCTGACCGCCGAGCGCCTTACCGAGGTCCGCGTCGTCGCTGCGGGTCGTGAGCAGCGCAGCGCCAGTCGACACGAGCAGTGCGGGGATCTGCGCGACCAGGCCGTCACCGATCGACAACACGGTGTAGGTCTGTGCCGCGTGGCCGATCGACATGCCCTTCTGAGCGACGCCGATCACGATGCCGCCGACGATATTGACCGCGAGGACGAGCAAGCCGGCGATCGCGTCGCCGCGGACGAACTTCGACGCGCCGTCCATCGAGCCGTGGAAATCGGCATCGCGCTGGATGTACTTGCGCCGCTCGCGCGCTTCCTTCTCGGTGATCAACCCCGCGCCGAGGTCGGCGTCGATCGCCATCTGCTTGCCCGGCATCGAGTCCAACGTGAAGCGCGCCGAGACTTCCGAGATGCGCTCGGCGCCCTTCGTGATCACGATGAAGTTGACGATCACAAGGATGAGGAACACGACCGCGCCGACGACGAAGTTGCCGCGGATCACGAACTGGCCGAACGCCGCGATCACAGCGCCAGCGGCGTGCGAGTCGTTGCCGGTCAAGATCAGACGGGTCGAAGCGACGTTGAGCGCTAGGCGGAACAGCGTGACGAACAGCAGCAGCGACGGGAACGAGGCAAAGTCGGTCGCTTTCTCCACATAGAATGCGACGAGGAACGTCAGCGCCGCGAGGCACAGCGACAGTCCGAGCAGCAGGTCGAACAGCGTCGCCGGCAGCGGCGCCATCGCGACCGCGAGGATGCCGACCAGCGCACCGGCCATCAGCCATTGCCCAGGACGCGCGGGCTTGACGGCGGCGGCGGCGCTCACGCGCTACCTCGCTTGAGCCGGTAGACGTATGCGAGCACTTCGGCGACCGCTTTGTAGAGGTTCGACGGAACCGCGCGGCCTTCTTTGACGTGCTTGTGCAGCGCGCGAGCGAGCGGCGGCCGGCTGAGGATCGGCACACCCTTTTGGCGAGCGACTTCGCGAATCTTCTCGGCCGACTCGTCCATGCCCTTGGCGACGACGACCGGCGCGCGATCTTGTTTGTCGTCGTAGCGCAGCGCGACGGCGTAGTGCGTCGGGTTGACGATGACAACGTCTGCGGTCGCGACCGCGGCTGCCATGCGTCGCTTCGCGAGCTCTTTCATCTTCTGCTTGCGCTTGCCCTTCATCATCGGATCGCCATCCGACTCGCGGTGCTCACGCTTGACCTCGTCCGAGGTCATCTTCATCTGTGCGTTGATCTTGCGGCGCGACAGGATGTAATCGACGGCGGCAACGACGGCGAGTGACGGGACGACAAACCACAGCACGCGCGCGACTTGGTGGCCCGCGAGAGCGGCGAGGCTCGACGCCTGCATCGGGTGAGCGGCCATGCCCGGACCGAGCGCGAGATAGACGACACCGGCGACGACGATCGCTTTCGCGAGCGCGGTGCCCGAGCGCTTGATCATGCCGCCGAGCCCGAACACGTTCGGCAGGTTCTTGAGCGGCGACAGCCGGCTCAGGTCGATCGACGGCATCTTGAACTCCGGCGGCCAACCGAGCTGGACGAGGATCGCGATGATCGCGGCGATCGCCGCACCGGCGAGCACCGGCGCGGTTGCGGCGAAGAACGTGTGAACCGCGGCGCGCGGCAGGTCGATCGTCGGGGCGCCATCGCTCGCGGTCGCAGCGTCGCGGGTCAGCTGGAGCAGCGCAGACAGCGCGAACGTCGAGCCCGCGACCAAGGCGATCGCGCCACCGGCGAGGGTAGCGGTCGAGACCACATCCTTCGACAACGCGAGCTCGCCGCGCTTACGGAATTCTCTGATCCGTTTGGGCGAAGGCTTGTGGGTGCGTTGCGGATCGGACACTGCGAGCGGAGTGATTGCAACGGTCGCGCCGTCGCTAAGCCTGCGAGAGTGCTCACGATTGACGCGGCGCTGTCGCCAACGCTGGCGATCGTCGCGAGCCTCGGCTGACGGCTACAGGGCGTCGTAAAGCCGCGCCGCTGCGTCGCGGGCGAGCGCCGTGCAGTCGTTCGCGAAGCTCGCCGAGGTCGCGAGCAACGTGAGGCCGCCGATGATCAACACCGACGCGAGCGAGATCGAGAACACGTTGATCGAGGGCACGGCGCGGTTCAACACCGCGAGCCCGATGTTACCGACGAGAGCCGCGAGCACGATCGGCGCCGCGAGCGCGAAACCGCGACCGAAAGCCGCCGTGCCCTCGGCGAGCAGTTGCGGGCCGAGAGCGCCGAAGTGGGATAGCTGAGCCGGTCCAGCGGCAACGCCGCGGACCACGGCTTCGAGGCCACCGACCGAGAGAAATGCCAGGCTCGCGATCGTCGTCGCCATCGTGCGGATCACGCCGGCGTTCTCACCCGCGTGGACGTCGTACTCCGACGCGAATCCTAGGCCGAGCGAGAGACCGATGAGCTGGCCAGCGATCGCTGCGCGCGCCATCACGAAACGCGCGACGAGCCCGGTGACGATGCCAGCGGCGAGCTCGAGCACCGCAGTCGCGGGGAGATCGCCGAGCGGGAGCGGGGCGCGGTTGAGGCCGATCGCGAGGCCGACTGCGACGACGAACACGAGCTTCGCGCGCGCGGGCACTCCGGCGTCGCCGATCACCGGCGCGGTGACGCACAACGCGCCGGCGCGAAGCATCGACGCGATCGCAGCAGCGACCTCGCCTTCGCTAACGGTCATCGTGGTTCCTGGACGCCCACCGGATCTTCCCCGGTCGACGCCGTCGGCGGCGCAGACGATGCGGTGAACGACTGAGTCGCGAACCGGCCGAGCCGATCGAGCATCCAGTGGCCGGCGAGCGCGACCACGAGCAGTGCCGCGGCGAGCTTTGGCACGAACGTCAGCACGCTCTCTTGCAGCTGGGTCGCGGTCTGAAACACCGCGACGGTGAGACCGACGATGAGGCCAGCGACGAGAAACGGCGCGGCGACCGACACGGTCACGGTCAGCGCGTTGCGCCATAGGTCGAGCAGCGAATCGGTGGTCACGCCATCGCCCCGCGGAGCAGCGACTGGACGACGAGGTGCCAACCATCGATCATGACGAACACGAGGAGCTTGATCGGCAGTGCGACCACGGCGGGCGGCACCATGACCATGCCGAGCGCGGTGAGGATCGTCGCTGCGACCAAGTCGATGACGAGGAACGGCAGCAGGATCGTGAGGCCGATCTTGAACGCCGTGCGCAGCTCCGACACGATGAACGCGGGAATCGCGACGCGAAGTGGAACGTCGTCGATACCGGCCGGGCGCGGCGCCTTCGCGACTTCGAAGAATAGCGACAGGTCGGACTCGCTCGTGCGCGACACGAGGAACTTACGCAGCGGTGGCGTCGCGGCTTCGATCGCTTGTTTCTCGTCCATCTCGCCGTGGAGGTACGCGCGACCGCCCGCGTCGTACATCTGGACTGCGACCGGAGCAGACACGAACACGGTCATGAACAGCGCGAGCCCGACGAGGACTTGATTCGGCGGCGCGGCGGGCGTGCCGAGGCCAGTGCGCACGAAGCCGAGCACGACGACGAACCGCACAAAGCTGGTACAGGACAGGATGATCGCCGGCAGCAGCGTGATCAGCGTCAGGACGACGACCATGCCGATCGCGCCGAACGGGCCGGCGCTGCCGGAGGATTGGGTCGCGCTCTGCAGCAAGTTCGCGGGCGCAACCGGCGCCTGCGCTGCCGCGGAGGTTACCGCCGCTGCGAGCTCGAAGATCATCGCTTACCGCCGGCAGCGGCAAGGATCTCGCGGGCCCACAAGGCGTCGGCGTCGACATCATCGGTCGCGACGTCCTCGTTGATCGGCTGCACCGTCTGAGCGCGCAGCCGGAGGATGCCGTTGACCGCGGGCGAGCGATTCAGCGTCGTCGTGCGCGGCGTCGCGATCGTCGCCTGCGCGGTCGGAATTTCTTGCGCCTGTGGCCGCGGCATCATCGCCGGTGCCTGGGTCGAGCCGCGCGGCCACGAACCGAGCATGCGCACATGCTGCGGCGTGACCGACACGATCAACTCGCGATCTCCTGCGGCGAGCCACATCATCTTGGCCTTCGCACCGAGCGACCGTTGCGCGATGAGCTCGATCGTTTGCATCGCCGACGGCTGCGCCTTCTTGCGCCGCATCAGCCACACGCCAATGCCCGCGGCCGCCAGGCCGATCGCGCCGTAGGTCGTGACCTTCGACCACGCATCGCCCTGCTCGGGAGCGCCGAGCGTGGCTGCGGGCGGGGGCGTCTGTGGCTTGTTCTCGGTCGCTGCAGCGGCGATCGGCTTTCGCTCGATTTCGGTCTCTGGTTCGGCCGGCTTGGCGGTCGGAGGCTCCGGCGCAATCGCCTTGGGCGGCACGATCGCAGCGATCTGCGCGGGCAGCGTCGGTTCGGGAAGCTTGGCGAGCTCGCCCTCGGCCGGCACCTTGCGCGGAAACAGCAGGTGAAGGTCGTCGCCGACCTGAACCGCCTGCGCGAACCGAGCGAGTGCCTTGACGTCGGCCCGCTCGAAGCCGAGCTTGACGCTCAGCACTTTCGTCGAATCCTCGTCGGCGAACTCGATCACTTTGACCGTCGCATCGGTCGGCAGCTCGCGCTTGATCGTCGGCCGACCGGCGATCGCGACTTCGAGCCGCGACCGGATCGGGTTCACGATCGTATGCGTAGCCTTCACGTTGTGCGCGATGACCTCGACTGCGTCGCCGCGATCGCGGAGCTCGAAGCTCGGCTCGTTCGGCTCGGCGCTCGCGACTGATGGTCCGAGCAACATCGCAGCGACGATCAGCGTGCGCATCACGAGTCTTTCTCGCCGGCGAGCTCGACGACGCGGATGCCACACCGTTCGCCGACCGCGATCGCTTCAGCGCGAGCGACGAGCCGGCCGTTGACGCGAACGTCGAGACGCGCGCCGGTCGGCTTGTCGAGCGTGATGATCGAGCCAGGGCCGAGACGGGCCGCGAGCTCGGACAGGTTCATGCGGACGCGGCCGAGCTCGACGGTGAGCTCGAGCGGGACGTCGTGTAGTAGCGATTCGAGCGCAGCGGGCTCGAAACCGGCGGGCTCTTCGATCGGGTCGCTCATGACTTGGCTCCTTGACCGTGAACGATGCTGACGATCTGAACGGCGAGCACTCCGCGGCTCACCACCGGGCGGCCCCATGCTTTGAGCGTGCCTTCGCAGAACACGGGCACGCGCGAATCGACGAAGCCGGGCAGCGTCAACGTGGTGCCTGGATCGAGCGCGCGCAGCTCGCGCATCCGCATCCGTAGCGTGCCGAGCTCGACGACGACCTCGACCGGGACGTTCGCGAGCGCGTTCGCGACCAGCTGGGTGTTCGCCTTGATCGCGGCGAGCGCGAGCGGGCGAGGCACGAGCGCTTCGGGGCGCGCGTAGATCTGAACCCGGCCGGCCGACGAGCCGTTGAACGCGAGCGCGACCCGGACGAGGCTGCGGGTCTCGATCAGCCGCGCGACGACCGCGAGGTCGGTGCTCACCGGCAATTCCTTGTCGAACACCTCGCGCCACGCCATGCCGAAGCTCTCGAGGATGACGCGTCCGGCGGGATGAAACAGCCGCAGCGACGCACCGGTCGCGACGCGGTTGGCATCGGCGGTCGGCGCAGCGGCGCCACAGCGACGAGCGGCGGCGATATCGATCACCCCGCCGTGGACGGCGAGGACGAGCTCGGCTTCGGCCGATTGCATCGCACCGACCCAGCCGCCGCGCAGCTCCTCTTTCGCGGTCTGGCCGTCGATCACTTCGGCGCCCACGACATCGAGCTGCCAACCGGCCGGCAGGTGACTGCGTAGGGCGCGATGTACGAGCCGCGTCCACCGAGTCGCCAGGTTGATCAGCACCGGGCGCGCTGCCTCGGCGAGCCGATCGTCGGCGATCAGCGCGAGTGGCGCGGCGTCACTCGCATCGATCGTTGGATTGGACCGGCGCGGTGCCGATTGGCGAATCGCATCCTGGATCGCCTCCAACTCTTCGTTATCGAGCAGCGCGTCACTCACGCTGCGGGGTTTTGCAACCGCCGGGCCGCGCTACGTGCTCGATTCCACTGAGAGCTTACGGGGCGCTGTCGGCGACATTGGCGTTACTGCTTGAGGTTCGTGACGTCAGCCATCATCTGATCCGCGGTCGTCACCGTCTTCGAGTTCGCCTCGTACGCGCGCTGATAAGCGATCAGCGTGACGAGCTCGTTGCCGAGATCGACGTTCGATTGCTCGAGTGCGCCTTGCGAGATCGAGCCACGGCCACCGGTCCCGGCGGCGTCGACGAGCGCCTGGCCGGAGGTCGCGCTCTCGCTGTAGAGCTGGTCGCCGTCGCGGGTCAGGCCCTGCTCGTTCGAGAACGTCGCCAATGCGACTTGAGCGATATCGATCTTCTGCCCGTTGTCGAACGTGCCGGTGACCTTGCCGTCGCTCGAGATCGAGATGTCGGTGAGGTTGCCCGCCGAGTGGCCATCGATGTCGGTCGAGGTAAC
>CAZDGY010000066.1:0-14187 GCA_964504685.1 uncultured Kofleriaceae bacterium
GCGCGAGCTCGACCGCTCGTCGCGAGCTGTCCGAGAAGTCGATCGGAAACAGCACGCGGCGAAAGCCGTCGATCCGATCGTGCTCGTGGACCGCAAGGACAGAGCACGGCGCGTGGCGCACCACGTACGCCGCTACCGAGCCGAGCCGCAACTCGGCGATCCCCGAGCGCCCGCGCGTGCCGATCACGACGAGCTCGATCGCAGGATCGGCGGATAGCTCGACGATCTGGTCGCGCGGCAGACCCGCGACGAAGCGCGAGCTTACGCGGCGGGCCCCGAGGTCGGTCGCATCGCGAACGGCGTTTGCGAGATGGTGCTTTGCCTCCGCGATCAGCCGCTCCATCGCGCCGGTCGGGTACGCGAGCTCGGTCTCGTACGAGACGGCCGGGACGTGCCAGACGTGCGCGAGCACGAGCTCGACGTCGGCTTGATTCGCGAGCCGGACGGCGATCTGCATCGCGCGGCGCGATCCCGCCGAGAAGTCGATCGGACAGAGGATCTTCGCAGCAGTCATGCCCGAGGTTGTGCAACTGCTCGACCAACGCCGGGCCGTCAGCGCCGCACGTCGAGCGCTCTACCGAGCGCACGAGCCGCCGTTCTGCCCGGTCGCCAGGCGCGCAGCGCTTGCGTCGCTGCGCCGGCTGTTCCGCAGCGTTTGCGCGCTGCGGGCGCCCGCCGAACGAGCCGCGAGCGCGAATTCGCCAGATGCGAATGCCGTCGTAGTGGCATGAAGTGCGCAATAGCGGATCGCATCATGGCAGCCGTACTCGCACTCATCATGGTCCCGCTGATTGCCGCGCTAGGCTTCTTCGCCGGCACTACCCACGCCGATGGCTCGGTCGCGAGCGCGCTCGCGATGGTGACGTTCGTAGCGCTGGGCTGTGGCGTGCTGTTCGGAGCGATCCGCGTCGTTCGCGGGGTCGAAGAGGGACCGTAGCCTGGCGCGGTGGATGCATTTATGGCGGTGATGACAACGATGAAAGCCGCCGTGTTCGTCGGCAAAGGCAAGATCCAGATCAGAGAGGTTCCACGCCCCGAGCCCAAGGTCGGCCAAGCGGTCGTGAAGATTTCGCTGACGACGATCTGCGGCACCGACGTGCACATCCTCAAGGGCGAGTATCCGGTCAAAGAGGGGCTCGTCGTGGGCCATGAACCGGTCGGAACGATCGCCGCGCTCGGCGAAGGCGTCCACGGTTACGCGATCGGCGATCGCGTGATCGTGGGCGCGATCACGCCATGCGGCCAATGCCGCGCGTGTCTCTCGGGCAACGCATCGCAGTGCGATCACGGTGGCGGCGGCTACGAGCCGGTCGGCGGTTGGCGGTTCGGCAATACGATCAACGGCTGCCAAGCGGAGTACGTGCTCGTGCCCGATGCACAAGCGAATCTCGCGAAGATCCCCGACGGGCTCACCGACGAGGATGTCGTGCTGTGCCCCGACATCATGTCCACCGGCTTCTCGGCTGCGGAGAGCGGCCACGTCCGGATCGGCGACGCGGTCGCGGTGTTTGCGCAGGGACCGATCGGCCTGTGCGCGACCGCAGGTGCGAAGCTGTCCGGCGCGTCGCTCGTGATCGGCATCGATAGCGTGCCGCGTCGACTCGACTTCGCGAAGAAGCTCGGCGCAGATGTCGTGCTGAACTTCAAAGAGCAAGACGTCGTGGCCGAGATCAAGCGGCTGACCGGCGGCGGAGCCGACGTCTCGATCGAAGCCCTCGGCACGCAATCGACGTTCGAGAACGCGCTGCGGTCGATTCGCCCGGGCGGGACGCTGTCCAGCCTGGGAGTCTATTCGGGCCACCTCCACGTGCCTTACGATGCGTTCAGCGCCGGGCTTGCCGACGAAACGATCGTCACGACGCTGTGTCCGGGTGGCAAGGAGCGCATGCGCCGGCTGATGAACATCGTCGCGGCGAAGCGATTTCCATTCGGTGAGCTCGTCACCCACTCGTTCAAGCTCGACGATATCGAGGCGGCGTACGACCTGTTCGCGAACCAACGCGACGGCGTGTTGAAGGTTGCGATCAGGCCCTGACTGTTTCGCCGCGGTGCGATCGGGTGAATTCGATCATCGACCAGACGCGCGTCGAGCGAGCACGGCGCCGACGATCACGGCGCTGGCCACGTCCATTCGGCGATCTCGGGCAGGTCTTCGAACCGATCCGCGACATACGAAGCCTGCTTGCGAAGCATCGCGAGGCAGGCCGATGTCAGCTCCACCGCGTTAGGGAGCAGCGTGCGACTGCGGCGGATCGCATCCATCGCGATGTGATAGCGACTCGTCTCGTTGAGCACGACCATCTGAAACGGCGTGGTCGTGCTGCCCTCTTCTTTGTATCCGCGCACGTGAAACCGCGACGCATGCGGGCGTGCATGAAGGAGCTGGTGCACCGCGCCTGCATATCCGTGGAACGAAAACACGACGTGCGTGTCGCGCGTGAACAGAGCGGCGAAGGCGTCGTCGGTCATGCCGTGCGGATGCTCGTGCGGCGAGTACAGCTTCATCAGGTCGACGACGTTGACGACGCGGACTACGAGCTCGGGCGCGTGCTTGCGTAGCCACGCCGCAGCGGCGAGGACCTCGAGCGTCGGGGTGTCACCCGCGCAGGCGAGCACGATGTCGAGATCGGTGTCGGCGGTCTCGGTGCCAGCCCACGGCCAGATCGAGGCGCCGCGAGCGCAGTGGGACGCAGCGGCTTCATGATCGAGCCACTGCAGCTGCGGTTGCTTGTCGATGATGATGAGGTTGACGTAGTTCTTGCTGCGCAGGCAGTGATCGGCGACCGAGAGCAAGCAGTTCGCATCGGGCGGCAGATAGACGCGGGCGACCGTACCCTTCTTCGAGATGATCGTGTCCATGAAGCCGGGGCCCTGATGCGAGAACCCGTTGTGGTCGTTGCGCCAGCACGTCGACGTCAGCAAGTAGTTCAACGATGCGATCGGCGCTCGCCAGGGGAGGCACGCGGTCATCTCCAACCACTTCGCATGCTGGGTCGCCATTGACGCGACGATCAACGCGAACGCCTCGTACGTCGCGAACAAGCCGTGCCGGCCGGTGAGCACATAGCCTTCGAGCCAGCCTTGGCAGTTGTGCTCGCTCAACACCTCCATGACCCGACCATCCGCCGAGACGTGATCGTCGGTCGCGAGCGTCGGCTCTTGAAAGCATCGCGTCTCGCTATCGAACACCGCGCCGAGGCGATTCGAATTGGTCTCGTCGGGGCAGACCAGCCGAAACGTCGTCGGGTTCTTGCGATAGACGTCGCTCAGCATGCCGCCGAATGCGCGCGTTGACTCGTGGCGGACCACGCCCGGCGCGGCGACATCGATCGCATACGCTGCGGTCGCGGGGATATCGAGTGCGATCTCGAGCACGCCTGCATTCGCGCGCGGATTCGCGCTCATCCGGCGCTGACCGGCCGGCGCGATCACGCGCAGGCCTTCGTGCAACCGACCGTTGTCGTCGAACAACCGCTCCGGCTGATAGCTGCGCAGCCATGCGTCGAGCTGTGCCAGTTGCGCCGGATCGGTGCGCACCGCCGGCAGCGGTACTTGATGCGCGCGGAACGTGCCCTCGACCGGCAGGTCATCGACGAACTTCGGACCAGTCCAGCCTTTCGGCGTGCGCAACACGATCACCGGCCAGCGCGGTGTGCCACGGACGCCGCGTCCACGGGCGGCTTCCTGGATCGCGCGAATGTTCTCGACGCAGGTCGCGAGCGTCGACGCGATCGCGCGATGCACCGGCATCGGATCGTTGCCTTCGACGAAGAACACCTCGTAGCCGTGGCCTTGGAGCAAGCTGCGGATCGATTCGTCGGTCTCGCGGCCGAGCACCGTCGGCCCCGAGATCTTGTAGCCGTTGAGATGCAGGATCGGCAGCACCGCGCCATCGCGCGCGGCGTTGAGAAACTTGATGCCCTTCCACGAACCCTCGAGCGGCCCGGTCTCGGCTTCGCCATCGCCGACGACCGCAACCGCGAGCAGATTCGGATTATCGAACACCGCGCCGAACGCATGTGCAAGCACGTAGCCGAGCTCGCCGCCCTCGTGGATCGAGCCGGGGGTCGTCGGCCCCACGTGACTCGGCACGCCACCCGGCGTCGAGAATTGTCGGAACAGCCGCGTCATCCCGACTTCGTCTTGGGTGATGTGCGGATAGATCTCGGAGTACGTGCCTTCGAGGTACACGTTCGCCAGCACCGCTGGGCCGCCGTGGCCGGGGCCCGCGAGGAACATCACGTCGAGGTCGTAGAGTCCGATGATCCGGTTGAGGTGCGCGTAGATCAGGCTGAGGCCGGGCGAGGTGCCCCAATGGCCAAGCAGTCGCGGCTTGATGTGTTCGACCCGCAGCGGCTCGCGCAGCAGCGCGTTCGAGAGCAAGAAGATCTGCCCGACGGTCAGATAATTGGCCGCGCGCCAATAGGCGTCGATCGCCTGAAGCTCGTCGTCCTCGATCTCGAGTCTTGTCATAAGCGGCACTTCCACTCGTTGCCGAAGCGTACGTAGCATCCCACAGTCCCGCCACCGCTCGCCGGGCGGATCGACCGAGCGCATGTGCTCGGGCCAACGCGCTACAAAGGCATCAATCTGCCGAATAGATCGTCGGGGTCGTCTCGGCGAGGTGCTTGGTGCGCTCGAGCCAACCGTTGAGGTCTGCGGCAGTCGACGCCGCGAGCCGCGTGAGATCGCCGGTCAGCAGCTCGGCCACCGCGGCCAACGCGAGCTCGATGTCATCGCGCTGGCGCTGATCGGCCGGCTGGAGGGTGCTCAATGCGGCTTCGAGCTCTGCTTGTCGCTGCAGGGCGCGCTCCGCGAGCGGTTCGCCCCGCGTGGCATCGACGCTGTTCTCGCGGTGGACGTCCACGGGGCGCGTTTCGGTGGTCTCGATCGACATGATGGCTCCTCGACCTGAGTCAAGAGCACTATTCGTGCCGTCGCGGGCGGGCGGTGCACTCTGTGACAGAGCTATGCATCGCTACCGGCGACGTTATGTGGTCGAGTGGGGGTTGGGCAAATGGCAGGGGTTCGGACAACACGCGTGATGCTGGTCGATGACCACCCCTTGTTTAGACAAGGGCTCGCGGTCGCGCTTCGCAACGAGCCCGAGTTCGACGTCGTTGGCGATGTTGGACACGCGGAACAGGCGCTCGAGATCGCGAGGCGAGTCGAGCTCGACATCGCGATCGTCGAC
This sequence comes from uncultured Kofleriaceae bacterium, assembly GCA_964504685.1. Taxonomy (GTDB): domain Bacteria; phylum Myxococcota_A; class Polyangia; order Haliangiales; family Haliangiaceae; genus JABFXX01. The sequence continues at coordinate 5,195 of CAZDGY010000066.1, forward strand.
CTGCTGATGCCGACGACCTCGGGAATCAGCCTGACGAGCGAGTTGTTCGAGCTCCGGCCACGATGCAGGGTTCTCGGGTTGTCGACGATCGACGATCCGGGACTGATCGCGGACATGTTGCGCGCCCACGCGTGCGGGTTCGCGCTCAAGACCCAGTCGAGCGAGACGATCGTCCAAGCCATCCGAGAAGTGCTGGGTGGACTGCGCTACTTGCCGCCGGGTATTTCGCGCGATGCGATCGAGGCCGAGCTCGTGCCGACACCCGGGCGCCCGCTCGAGCGGCTGACCAAGCGCGAGCGCGAGGTTTTCGAGCTGCTGATCCGCGGTAATTCGAACGACGAGGTTGCGACTCGGCTGTTCATCGCGCGTCGCACGGCCGAAACGCACCGCCAGCGGATCATGAAGAAGCTGTCGGCGCATTCGATCGTGCAGATGCAACGGTTGTCGGCGCGCTACGGCGGCCTCCTCGCGTGACCCGACTCGAGCGCGAGCTCGCGCTTGAACGCGCCGCGCTAGCCGCCGCTGAAGACGCGAGCCGGTTGAAAGATCAGTTTATCGCCGCGCTGTCGCACGAGCTGCGCACGCCGATCGCCGCGATGCTGCTGTGGGAAAAGGTGCTGCGCGACGACACCGCGAATCGTACGCTGCATGCGCAGGCGCTGGACGCGATCCATAGCAGCGCGGTCGCACAGTCGCGCCTGGTCGGCGATCTACTCGATGTGTCGCGCGCGATCAGCGGCAAGCTCTACGTCGATCTGCGGCCGATCGACATCGAACGCGTAGTCGACGAGGCGCTCGCCGCGATCGCGCCGGCCGCACGCTTGAAGCGAATCGAGCTGAGTCGTCGAGGCGCGCCGGTCGCGATCGACGTGCGCGCCGACGATGCTCGGCTCCACCAGGTGCTCGACAACCTGCTGTCCAATGCGGTGAAGTTCACCGAAGCCGGCGGTCGCGTCGCGGTCGCGGTCACGAGTGACGAACGCTCGATCGCGATCGAGATCCTAGACAGCGGATGCGGGATCGCACCGGAGTTCTTGCCACGACTATTCGATCCGTTTAGCCAGACCGACGACTCGCTGTCACGCGAATCGGGCGGTCTCGGTCTCGGGCTCGCGATTTCGAAGCAGCTGATCGCGCTTCACCACGGAACTATCGCGGCCACGAGCGATGGCCTCGGCAAGGGCGCGAGCTTCGTCATCAGGCTGCCGATCGCAGAGCAGCGGCAGAAGCCGGCGATCGAACACCCGGCGCGGGTGCCAAAGCTCGATCGCATCCGCGTGCTCGTGGTCGACGACGATCATCGGGTCTGCGATGCGCTCGCATTGCTGCTCGAACGGGCCGGCGCAGTCGTCGAAACCGCGGCGTCGGCGGAGACCGCACGGGAACAGATCACGCGCCACGTGCCGGAAGCGCTCGTCTGCGACATCGCGATGCCGGGCGAGGATGGCTACAACTTCATTCGCCGGCTGCGCGAGACCGGCTGCTGGATCCCTGCGATCGCCATTACCGCGCATGCTCGAGAGTCCGATGCGCAGCATGCGGTCGCCGCCGGATTCGACGTCCATCTCGCCAAGCCGATCGACTTCGAGCGCCTCGTCCGTAACATCGATACGCTGGTCGCCGTAACACGCGCGTGATCACCCGTCTCGATTACGTAGTTCTCCTCATGGGCCGTCGAGCTCGGATGGTCCATCTTGAGCCCTGAAGGCCGCGGATTTGGACGAACATCTCACCGACGATCTGGCCCTGCCGGCTGGCGAAGCCGTGAGCGAGCAGAGACTGATTGTCGAGGCGCGTCTCGCGCGAGGCACCGGCGATGGCTCACCGCTGCGCCTGCTGCCGCCGTTCGCGGAGCCCGACGACTCGGTGTTGCCTGCGCGCCTGCACGATCTCGAGCTCGCGACGCTGCCGTACGCGGTGTTCGTCATCGCCGCGACCGGCCGAATCGAGGATGCAAATCCGTTCGCGGAAATGTTGCTCGGCTACGGCCGAGACGAGCTCGTCGGTCATCGCATGGATCTGTTGATCTCGAGCATCGCGCGGCCGCGCAGCTCGCGAGTGGCGAACGACCGTGTCTGGTTCGTGCCGGCCGAAACGGGTGCATCCGCGCGGCACCGCTGTGGGCGCGAGATGCCAGTCGAGGTCACGATGTGCCCGCATGATCGCGGCTCGAGCATCGCGATCGTGCGCGCGCTCGGCGACGACCGGCTGGGCTTGCGCGAGGTCGATGTCGCGCAGATCGTCCACGATCTCAAGAATCCGCTCGCCACGATGTCTCTCGAGACTTGCTTGCTCGATGACAATCTCGCTCGTGGCGACCAAACGGGCGCACGATCTGCGGTCGCGCGGATCACCCGCAATATCGAGTTCCTCGATCGGATGGTCGAGGATCTGCTCGACTCGTGCTCGATCGATGCGGGGCATTTCGAGATCCATCGCCAGCCGACCGAGCTCCGCGCAATGATCGAACGCGTGGTTGAGCGCACGGTGGCGACGCGCGATCGCGATCGCGTCACGGTCGTGGCTTTGCACCCCATCGTGCTGGCGATCGACGACCTGCGGATCGAGCGCGTGATCGCGAATTTGCTCGGCAACGCCCTGAAGTACGCCCCGCGGGGGCCGATCACGGTGCGGCTCGAACGCACGGAGACCGTCGCACGCCTGTCGGTGACCGATTCCGGACCGGGCCTGACGTCACCCGAGATGGCGTACGTGTTCGATAAGTACCGCCGTGCCACTGCCGCACATGGGCTCACCGGAAATGGGCTCGGTTTGTACGTCAGCAAGAAGATAGTCGAGACTCACGGTGGACTGATCGGGGTAGACAGCGTCCCTGGCGACGGTTCGCGGTTCTATTTCGAGTTGCCGACGACCTGATCCGGCACGGCGAATGCTTTGAATCCCGCCATGCGAGGCGAACGACCGGCGATTCCGGAATTGGAACGCCGTGGGACTGTCGTCGGCGGCTACGCGCTCGGCGAGCTGCTCGGAGTGGGCGGCATGGGCGTGGTCTATGCCGCAAACCAGCGCTCGCTCGACCGCACGGTCGCGGTGAAGGTCCCGCGTCCGGAGCTGGTGGCCGATGCCGCCGTGCGGCGGCGATTCGAGACCGAGGCGTACGCCGGCTCTCGCATCAATCATCGCAACGTCGTGCGCGTCCTCGACTACGGCGACGCTGACGGCGTCCCGTACCTGGTGATGGAACATGTCTGCGGGCCGCGGCTCGGCCATCTCGTGTTCGAGCAGGGGCCGATGTCAGTCTTGCGAGCGAGCGAGCTGATCCACCAGCTGCTCGGCGGCCTCGAGGATGCGCACGCAAACGGGATCATTCACGCCGACGTCAAATCCGACAACGTGCTCGTCGAGACCCTCCGCGATGGGTCGGCTCGGCCGCGCCTGATCGATTTCGGCATCGCGCGGTTCGTCGGCGATCTCAGCCCCAGCGAGCCGCCCGATGGTGAGTGCGTCGTCTCGGGAACCCCGGAATATCTCGCGCCCGAGCTGATTCGCGGGGAGCCGCCGACGTTCGCCTCCGACTTGTATGCGGTCGGCGTGATCCTCTACGAGCTGATCGCGGGTGAGACGCCGTTCGCCGCGGAGAGTAGTGCTCTGACCATGCGACGCCATCTCGAGGACAAGCCGGTGCCGTTGTCCTGGCGGTGCCCCGACCGCGGAGTCGGCGCCGCGTTCGATGACGTCATGTCGCGCGCGCTCGCGAAACGCGTCTCGAGCCGCTTTGCCACGGCGGCAGAGTTCGCAGGAGCCCTGCTCGCGGCGATCGCCGGCGATGCGGGTAGGACGCGGACCGGCCCGCGTCCGGCGATGCTCCCCGATGCGTTCTCGACCGCGACCACGACGGCGTCGATCTGCATCGACGGGGTGACGAGACCGCGTATGTCCGTGCCGCGAACGCGGACCGGTGGTCGCCCGCTCGCGCAGCTTCGCGACGCGGTCACCACCGCATTGGAGCGCGGTATTGGCGACGAGATCGCGGTTGCCTACCTCGACCTCGCGCATGTTCTGGTCGATAGACATCGGCTCGCCGCGGCGATTGCAGAGCTCGAAGATGGCGTCGCGTTGCTATCGGCGTCGACGACTGCGTCGCGCAGCAGCTCGTTGTGGCGGCTGCTACTGAGTCTGGCCGCGTTGTACGACGGCCACGGTGATCGCGCGCGTGCTCGCATCGCAACTCGTTCGGCGCGTGACCACGCCGAACGCGCCGGATCCACGGTCGGTCGCGAACGCGCGGATCAGCTATGGACCCGTCTCGCGCGCGACAGCGGCGCAGCCTCGAACAGCGGCGCGCGAAAACCACGCGCGTGGTAGCGTTCCGCATGACGAACGCGCGGCGCGCGCCGGCGCCGCCGCAACGGGTGGTCGGGGTCGGTGCATCTGCAGGTGGGCTCGACGCGCTCAAGCGGCTCGTTGCATCGATCCCGCTCGACACCGGGCTCGCGTTCGTCGTGCTCCAGCACTTGCCGCCGTCGCAAACAGGCCAACTGGCGAGCTTGCTCGCCTCGGCGACGAAGCTACCGGTGATCGACGTCACGACCGGGCAACGCATAGAGCCGAATACGATCCTCGTGGTCCCGCCGCACACCGCCGCGAGCATGTTCCGCGGCGCGCTCGTCTTGCGCGCTGGCAAGGCCGGCGTTCGGCCGCGCTTGCCGATCGACGGCTTGTTCCAGTCGCTTGCCGAGGTGCTCGGCGAGCGCGCGATCGGCGTCGTCTTGTCTGGCACAGCTCACGACGGCACCGAAGGACTCCGTGCGATCCACGCCGCCGGCGGTCTGACGTTCGCGCAGGAGCCGACGACCGCGCAGTTCGACGACATGCCGCGCAGTGCGATCTCAGCTGGGGTCGCGGAGATCGTGATCCCGCCCGAGCAGATCGGCGAAGAGCTCGGAGCGATCGCACGCCTGGCTTTGCATTCGCGAGCGGGCTCGCCCCTCGCGAGCACCGGGATCGAACGCGTCCTCGAGCAGCTCCACGAAGCGAGTGGGATCGACTTCGCGAGCTACAAGCGAACGACGATCGAACGCCGGCTCGCGCGCAGGCTCGCGGCGCATCACCTCGACTCGCTCGATGCATACAGCGCGTACCTCACCGCGCACGAGGACGAAGCGCGCGCCGTCTACGAGGATCTGCTGATCCATTCGACCGAGTTCTTTCGCGATAGCGCCGTATTCGAACAGCTCAGCCGCGAGATTCTCCCGGAGCTGATCCGCTCGAAAGCCGCGGATGCGCCGGTGCGCGTTTGGGTCCCGGGCTGTTCGACTGGCGAAGAGGTCTACTCGTTCGCGATCTTGTTGCTGGAGCTGTTCGGCGATTCCGGTCGCCAGCTCCAGCTGTTCGGCAGCGACCTCAGCGAGCTCGCGATCGAAACAGCGCGGCGCGGCCACTACCCCGAGACGATCACCGCGCGGGTCAGCGCCGAGCGGCTTGCCCGATTCTTTCGTCGCGAAGACGGCGGCTACCGGATCAACCGCGACGTTCGCGACCGTTGCGTGTTCGTGCGCCATGACCTCGTCACCGATCCGCCGTTCTCCAAGCTCGATCTCGTGAGCTGCCGCAATCTGCTGATCTACCTCGGCGCCGCACTGCAGAAACGCGTGATCCCGATCTTGCACTACGCGCTCAATCAACCGGGTTATCTATTACTGGGTCCGGCCGAGACGATCGCAGGCTTCGAAACGCTGTTTGCCACGATCGACGGTGACGCGCGGATCTACGCGCGCAAGCCCGCGCCGCGTGCCGCGCTCACGTTTCCGTTGACCGCGCGCTTCGATCGGCCGCTCCGCCGTCCGGTCACGACGATCCCGCGTTCGGTGATCGATGTCGAGCGCGACGTCGACCAGCTGTTGCTCGGTCGCTATGCCCCGGCGTGCGTCATCGTCGATGACAACCTCGACGTCGTCCAATTCCGCGGGCGGACCGGCACCTATCTCGAATCGCCGCCCGGCCAACCGCAGCTCAACCTGCTGCGCATGGCGCGTGGCGGTTTGGCGCCCGAGTTGCCGCTCGCGATCCAGCGCGCGCGTCGCGCGGATGCCGCAGTGCGCACCCGCGACATCACGGTCCGGGACCACGGGCGCGATCATCGGTTCAACCTCGAAATCGTACCGCTGCGCGGGACGATCGAAGCGAAACGTTACTTTCTCGTCGTGTTCGAGCCGGTGATCGCGAACGCACAGCCGCAAAAGCGAGCCACCCGCAAGCCGCAACCGCGGCAATCGGGCGAGCTCGCCCGATTGCGCCACGAGCTCGACTCCACCAAGGAGTACTTGCTCTCGGTCGTGACCCAACATGTCGCGACCAGCGAAGAGCTCGGGATCACGAACGAGGAACTGCAATCGGCGAACGAGGAGCTCCAGTCGAGCAACGAAGAGCTCCAGACCGCGAAAGAAGAGCTGCAGTCGACGAACGAAGAGCTCGAGACCGTGAACGACGAGCTGCAACGCGGCAACCAGCTGTTGCAGGAGGCGAACGACGATCTCGTCAACGTGCTTGCCAGCGTCGAGATCGCGATCATCATCGTCGATACTGAGCGGCGGGTTCGGCGGTTCACACCGAAAGCTCGCGCGGTGATGAAGTTGATCCCCGGCGATGTCGGTCGTCCGATCGCCGACCTGCAGCCGAGCGTGGCGATGCCGGGGCTCGACGCCGCGATCGCGGAATCGATCGATACGCTGGCGGTGCGCGAGTCCGAGGTCCGTCATCCGGACGGGACCTGCTATCGCATGCAAGTTCGCCCGTATCGTACGGCGGACCACAAGATCAGCGGCGCGGTGATCGCGTTCGTCGACATCACCGCACTGCGCGCCGCTCGCGATCGCGCCGCAGCGATCGTCAGCACCGTGCCGACCCCGCTCGTGGTGCTCGACGATCGGCTCCGCGTCCAGTCGGCGAACTCGGCGTTCTGCGCGGCGTTTGCGCTCGCGGAGAACGATGCAGTCGGGCGAGCGCTGCTCGATCTCGCCGCTTGGCGCGCCCCGACCCTGCGCCAGCGACTCGACGAGGTCGTCGAACGCGGCGTCGGCTTCGAAGGTCTCGAGGTGAGCTGTCAGCTCGGCGCACCCGGTCCGCTCGCCGACCACACGCTGACGCTCACGGCGAACCCGATCCCGCAAGGGGTGGGCCGCTCGATCCTCATCGGCATCGCCGATGTGACCGAGCGCCGCCGGCTCGCCCAAGCGCGCGATGCGGCCAATCAGGAGCGCGACTCGTTTCTCGACGCCGTGTCCCACGAGCTGCGCACGCCGCTCGCTGCGATCCTGCTGTGGGCGCAGGCGCTGCGCGACTTGGCGCCTGACGATCCGCGGCGAGTCCAGGCGATCGACACGATCGTCCAGAGCGCGAAGTCCGAGGCTCAGCTCGTCGACGATCTGCTGGAGCTCGCGTTGTCGCGATCCACCGAGCTCTCGATCAAGATCGAGTCGGTGGATCCGTCGACGATCGTCCAGACCGCGGTCGACGACCTGCGGGGCGCGGCCGGCGATAAGCAGATCGCGATCGAGACTTCGATCGCGGCCGGGTCGAAGCTCGACGCCGACCCGCGGCGGCTGCGCCAGATCGTATCGAATCTGGTGTCGAACGCGATCAAGTTTACTCCTGCGGGCGGGACCGTGTGGGTTGCGCTAGAGACCCGGCCGGGAGCGATGGAGCTTCGCGTTCGCGACACCGGCGCGGGTATCGCGCCTGACATGCTCGCGCGTGTCTTCGACCCGTTCTCGCAAGTCGACCAGTCGAGTACACGCACGCAACGTGGACTCGGCATCGGCCTCACCTTGGTTCGCCATTTCGTCGAACGTCAGCGCGGCAGCATCGAGGTCGCGAGCGCAGGCGGCGGCCAAGGAACGACTTTCACGGTGCACATTCCCGCCGGTCCGGCTGCCGTGCTCACGCGGCCGTAACCGCGCCGTGCAACAGCGTGCCGAGGGCCGCGGCGAGCGTGCTGACCGAGAACGGCTTGTGCAGCATGATGACGCCCTCTCCGAGTGCCGCAACTTGCTGGCGCGTCTTCGTATCCGATAGCCCGGTCATCACGATCACCGGGCACGCTAGCCCAGCGACCCGAACCGAGTGTAGTACTTGAAGTCCGGTGATCCACGGCATCGAGACGTCGGTGACGACGACATCGAACGGCCCTTGCTCGGCGAGCTTGTCGAGGAGCTCGCCACCCGACGACGCGTAGGTGACGGCGAGCCCCAATCGACTCACGACGCTGACGACGACCTCCAGAAGGTCCGGATCATCGTCTGCAACGAGTGCCCGCAGCGGCATGAGTCAGTCGCCCACCGAGTTGGTATCTGGTGAATGCTGCGCGATCACCGCTTCCGTTGTCAGCATCAGCGATGCGACCGACGCGGCATTCTGGAGTGCCACGCGCACGACCTTGGCCGGATCGATCACACCCGCCGCGATCAGGTCTTCGTACTTGTCGGTGGCGGCGTTGTAGCCGAAGCCGCCCGAGCCTTCGCGCACTTTGGCGACGACGACCGCGCCTTCGAGTCCGGCGTTCTGCACGATCTGGCGCAGCGGCTCTTCGATCGCGCGCCGGATGATGTTCACACCGAACCGGCGATCGTCTTGAAACGTCAGCGTGTCGAGCGCTGGAATGCAGCGCAGCAGTGCGACGCCACCGCCCGCGACGATGCCCTCTTCGACCGCAGCTCGGGTCGCGTGCATCGCGTCTTCGACCCGCGCCTTCTTTTCTTTCATCTCGACCTCGGTGGCGGCACCGACTTGGATCACCGCGACCCCGCCGACGAGCTTTGCGAGCCGGCTCTGCAGACTTTCGCGATCGTAGTCGGAAGTAGCTGCTTCTATCTCGCGACGCACCGTGGCGACCCGCGCTGCGATAGCGTCCTTCGTGCCTGCGCCCTCGATGATCGTGGTGGTGTCCTTGTCGATCGTGACCCGCTTTGCGCGGCCGAGTTGCTCGAGCGTTACGCGCTCGAGATCGATCCCGAGATCGCGGGTTAACGCGGTAC
>CAZDGY010000067.1:0-14147 GCA_964504685.1 uncultured Kofleriaceae bacterium
GCGCCGTTCGCCGAGCGCTACGACGATCGCCAACAGTGGCGCGAAGGCCTCGAAGGCCACACCAAGCTCGTCAACCCGGGCAGCGCGAGCAACGCGCAGATCAGCTGGGGCGAGCTGCGCCATCTCATGGCCGGCACGACGTCGCTCGTCGGATCCGGCGGCCAGCCGGGGCTCGTGCGCAACCTCGACAAGTCGGGCACCGACGAGGGTGGGCTCAGCGGCGTCGGCTCGGTTTACTTCGACACGTTCCCGCTCGACGACACGAGCGGCACGCAACAGACGACGAACTGCAACTACGGTGGCACCCCGACCACCGCCGCGGGGGTCGCGACCGACACCGCCTACGAGCCGCACACGTCGGAAGGCGTCGACGCGTATGCCCACAACGAGTTCCTGTGCGAGAGCTCGGCTACCTACGATACGACCGCGCCCGGCACGTCAAACGACATCATGCTCGCGAAGACGTCGGTGATCCACGCGGTGGGCCTCGAGCCCGCGGACTACGCGTTGATGGCGTCGGCGAAGACCGGCATGGTGTGGTCGCCGCGTTCGAACGTCTCGCTGTACGGCGACACCGCCCGCGTCACGATCGCCGCGCGACTCGGCGTCAACATCGCGCTCGGCACCGATTGGCTGCCCAGCGGCTCGATGAACCTGCTGCGCGAGCTGACCTGCGCCGACAGCCTCAACAAGACTTACCTCAACGGCTACTTCACCGACCAAGACCTATGGTCGATGGTGACGACGAACGCGGCGCTGGTGACGAAGATGAGCTCGCGGATCGGGACGCTCGCGGTTGGCCAGGTCGGCGACATCGCGGTGTTCGCGAACAACGGCAAGGAGCCGTTCCGCGCGGTGATCGAAGCGCAACCGCAAGACGTCGCGCTCGTGATGCGCGGCGGTGTGACGGTGTACGGCGACGAGACCATCGTCAGCACGCTAGCGACCGGCTGCGATACGGTGAACGTGTGCGGCACGAGCAAGGGCGTGTGTGTGCAGAGCGAGGTCGGCATGAGCTACACCGCGCTGCAAGCCGCGGGCGGCGCGAGCTATCCGGCGTTCGCGTGCGCGACGCCGACGAACGAACCGACGTGCACGCCGACCCGCCCGACCGCGGTCGCCGGCTCGACCGTCTATACCGGCGCAACGTCGGCGAGCGATAGCGACGGCGACGGCATCCCGAACGCGAGCGACAATTGCCCGACCGTGTTCAACCCAGTGCGGCCGATGGACAACGGCACCCAGCCGGACGCCGACGGCGACGGCATGGGCGACGCGTGTGATCCGTGCCCGCTCGACGCCGCGAACGCCTGTTAGGGTTACGATAGGTCGGTGGGCAAGGCCGACGACCTCTATGAGTGGTTGCTCGACGGCGTACCCGGCGCGACGTCCGCCGAGTTCATCGTCGATCGGATCGCGACCGCGCTGGTCGCCGATGGCATACCGATCTCGCGGCTCCACGTGTTCGTCAAGACGCTGCATCCGACCGTACTCGGCCGCCAGTTCCGCTGGATCGACGGGGCGCTCGCGCCGACCAGCGAGCTCACGATCGAGCTACAGCAGGCTGCGGCGTTCCAGCAGAGCCCACTGAGCGCGATCTCGATCAGCCGCGAAGTGCGGCGCAACCTCGAGCGCGAGCTCGCGCCGGATGACTACGCGGTGTTGCATGACCTCCGCGCCGCCGGCTTCACCGAATACGTGTGCCTGCCGCTCCGCTTCATCAGCGGCGAGGTCCACGCGATCACGCTAGCAACCCGGCAGCGCGGCGGGTTCACCGACGATCACATCGGCACGTTCCGTCGCATCACGCGCCCGCTCCAGCTCGTCACCGAAATCTGGGCGTTGCGCCGAGTCGCGACGAACCTGCTCGACACCTACGTCGGCTGGCATTCCGGCGAGCGGATCATGCGCGGTCGGATCCTGCGCGGCGATCTCGAGACGATGCGCGCGGTGATCTGGTTCTCGGACCTGCGCGGGTTCACCGCGATGTCAGCGAACCTCGAGCCGCGCGCGACCGTCGCGGTGCTCAACGAGCTGTTCGAGTTTCAGGTGTCCGCGATCGAAGGCCACGGCGGCGAAGTGCTGAAGTTCATCGGCGATGGCTTGCTCGCGATCTTCCCGCTCGCCGAAGGCGAGGATCCCGCGGCGCGTTGTCAGGCCGCGATCAGCGCTGGCAACGAAGCGTTTGCCGCGCTCGACAAGCGCAACGCCAGCGCAGCCGAGCCGCTGCGCTACGGGCTCGCGCTCCACATCGGAGAGATCGCATACGGCAACATCGGCGGTGCCTCGCGGCTCGACTTCACCGCGATCGGCGCCGCGGTCAACCTCGCGTCGCGGCTCGAGGGTCTGACCGGCAAGCTCGGTCATCGCATGCTGCTGTCCGCCGAGCTCGCCGCACACGCGAGCGTGCCTCTTGACGATCTGGGCGAGTTCGAGCTCAAAGGCGTCGCGACTCCGCAACGCGTGTTCGCGCCGCGCGGCTAGCGGCGACATTGCCGTCGGCGACGCAACGCCGGACGACGACATCGGCATTCAGGCGACCGGGCGCCACCACGTGAACGGTGCGATCTGGATGCGCTCCTTCACGTCACCGCTCCAGCTAGCGGGAACGCCATGACGCTGCAGGACCGCGAGCACCGTCTGCGCGATGTCGCGATCGGCCGCGGCTCGGATCCCTCGCTCGACGAACCCGCCGAAACCGATCATCAGGCCCTGATCACGAACTGCTCTCTCGAGATCCTGGAAGTGATAGAAGCAGCCGCCGATCGCGACGCCGCCCCGTGCGCGCAACTTGACGGCTGCGTCCTCGAGATCTTCCCACCCATCGGACTGCGTGTACCCGGCGTTCTGCAAGCCGATGATGTTGTGCGTCGGCAGCTCGGCGAACGCCGCGTCGATCGCGTCATTGGTGCACGGGTCGGGGCGAGACCGCGACCGCGCAGTGACCCGCTCGTGCTCGACCAAGCGCTCGAGCCGCGCGCGAAGTCCGGGGGCCTTGCTGTCCACAAGGTCATCGAGCACGCCGTCCATCTCGTCGAGCGGCGTGAAGCCACCGCGCACGTGCGTGAAGATCTGGTCGGCGTAATGCGCTTGCGAACCTCGAAACCGAGGCGGCGCGACCACGACGCGCTCGCCATCACACGTGAACGGCTGGTCGAGCGTGGCGGTCGCATCGATCATCACGAAGCCTTCCGCGAGCCGGTTGTCGAGCTGGGCGTCCAGAAACGCCTCGGCGTCAGCTTCGGTCTTGAACGCCTTCGCCTTGGGAATCGGCGCGCTGCCCGGCTTGCCACGCCGCGAATACACGGCCAGCCCGCGTCGCTCGGCGACCCACAGCACCTCTGTGCCTTTCGCGAGCTTCACGAGCCCGAACGATAACCGGGCTAGCAGCTCGAAGTGCTGGTGCAGGCGCGCGTCTGATCGAGCGTGCCAGTGCCGCCGGTGCCACCTGTGTTGCCGTCGCGCTCGCCGGCGGGCGCGGTCGGAGCCGACACTCCACCGGCGCCCGCACCGCCGCCTGCACCGCCGTTGAACGTGCACGTCTCGGTCACGCTCGAGCCCGGCGTCCAGCCGAACCCGACGCTGCGGCCGCCTTGACCGCCACCGCCGCCGCCGCCGTGACCGCCGTGAAAGCCGGTGCCACCGGTGCCAGGCGAGCTGCCGTTCGATTCGCGCGCGCCCGGCTGACCGCCGGCGCCACCCGACTGACCGCGACCGCCGGTGCCGCCAGTGCCACCGTCGCCCGCGTTGCCTTGCTCGACGTCGCACACCGTCGCGCTGATCGTCGACGAGGCCGCCGCGAACACCGCGAAGCTGCCGCCGCCGCCACCGCCGCCAACGCCGCCAGCGCGTGCCGCGCAACCGCCAGCGCCACCACCACCGCCGCCGCCGCCGTAGGAATCGGTGCCGTTATCGCAGCCACCCGCGCCGCCGCCGCCACCACCGCCCGAGCCGTTCTCGCCGGTGCTGCCGTTGCCGCCGTTGTGCGCGTACCAGTATCCATTCCCGATCACGTAACCGCCGGTGGCAGAGCCGAGCCCACCGCCGCCATTCGCATCGATGCCCGGGTTGCCGTTGCCGCTGATCCCGCACGAGTTGCCGCCGGAGCCGCCTGCGCCCGCCGTTCCAGCCGAGCCGAACACGAACGAGGCGTTGGTGCCGGACGATCCGGGTCGCGCGTTGAGATCGAGGCTGAAGATACTGCAGTCGCTATCCATCGTCCCGCCAGCGCCGCCCGCGCCGCCGTTCATCGCGCGGCTCGACGGTGACGCCGAGCAAGCGTTCGATGCCGACGCGCCACCGGCGCCATGCGAGCTGTCGTCGCACGCGGTCGAATACTGCGCGCCATCGCCGCCTTTGCCGCCGACCATGCCGGCGGTGGGATCGACGATCACTGCGTCGGTGCCTGCAGTGCCCGTGCCCCCCGGGGCGCCAGCGCCCGCTTTGATCTCGACGCGTGCGAGCGTGAGCTGTGCCGCCTGCGCGTGGACGCCGTAGCTGCTGTGGCCGTCGAGACCAGAGTTGCCGCCGATGCCCTGCGCATCCGGCGCTTGGATGATCAGGTCGGCGATCGTCACCGGGACGATCAGGTTGTGCGCGCGCACCGCGAGGTACTCGCCGTCGCCGCCGGTCGTCGTGTCTTGCTTGCCGATGATCGTGACGGTATGGCCGGCGGTCGAGTACGACGCGCGGATCCAGTTCGCATCGTAGCCGCCCCACACGTTGACGCCGTTGAGCAGCACGACGACCTCGTTGTACGTGCCGGCTTGGACGTAGACGTTCGGCCGCGAGTCTTGGACGCCGCGCACGATGCTGTACGAGATCGTCTGGCACGGGCTCGTGTAGACCAGGCCGCACGTCGCGGTGTCGGCGCCCGCGTTCGACACGAAGATACCCTTCGTGATGTCGCCGTCGATGCCGTCGCAGTTCTCGTCGGCGTAGTTGCCGTCAGGGATGTCCGTGGTCGACGGCGGCATGCACGTGCTCCAGCCAGTGGTGCCGCCACACGTCTCGCTGCCGGCGCACGACCGGCCGAACGTCGTCGCGATCTGACAGGCGTTCGTGCCGCCGGTCTGCGCGTCGGTGTTGCAATCACATGCGCCGGAGTGCGGGATGCATTCCTGGTAGTTCGTGCCGTTGACGTCGGTCGTCTTGCAGTCGTACCCGTCGGGGCACGAGATGTTCGAGCAGTCGCGCGCGCAGTAGCTGCCATCGGCTTCGGACAGGCACTTGTCCATGCCGACTTGGGTGCATTCGGTGTCCATCGTGCACGGCGTGCAAAGCTCGGACGACAGCGGTACGCACTCGCTGTTGAACTCGCCGTTGTTGTTGACCGAGAAGCAGCCCCACCCGGTCGGACACGTGCCGCACTCTTCGGTGCAGACGCCGCCGGCCGGAACGACGAGGCAGATGTCGGACTGGCATTGCGAATTGTCGCTGCATGGCAAGCCGAAGCCGAGCTTCAGCGCATCGGGCGCCGCATCGATCGACGTCGAGTCGTGCGTACCGGAGTCGAGCCCGGGGCATGCGACCTGGGTCGGATCACATGCCGCGCGCTCTGACGAAGCGCACGCGACAAACGACAACAACAAGGCTCCCCCGACGACAAAACGCAGCATTTTGCGAACCCTATCATGTCGTCGCCGGCGGCCGCGACAGAGATCTCCGGCCTACTCCGGCGGCGGCGCGAGCTCGGATCGGCAGCGCGACGTCTCGTAGTATCCGTAACTGGCCGACGCGGCAGCCCAAACCGCGGCGACGAGCGCGGAGGCCGGCCAGGGGCTGGTGTGGGTCTGCTCGTTATAGACCGCCGCCGCCGTGCCGAGCGCGAGCCCGGCTCCGACCGTGTCGACGATCGGCGCCCACTTCAACCGATTGCAATCGACGGACGCGGTCGACCGGTGCGACGGATAGTGCATCAGCGCAAACGAACAGCCGCCGAGTGCGGCCGCGGCGACTACTGCGCAAGCTAAGCGAGACATCGCGAACATCCTCGCACGCGACTCGCGGCCGGTCCGCCGAATTGCTGGGGCATCGAGCCCGAGCGTGATCGCGGCACCGGCTCGAGGCAGATTGTCACATGCCTTCGGGCGCGGCTGCCTTGTGACCCGCCGTGCGAGTCAATGCGGCGACGAGATCGCTGCGGGTCACGATGCCGACCGCGCGTGCCGGGTCGCGCTCGTCGACGATGATGATCCGGCCGACCTTCTCCTGCGCCATCCGCATCACCGCGGCGCGCGCGGTCTCGCTCGGGCGAGCGACTACCGGTGGACGCGCGATCACCCGCTCGACCGTCTCGTTTGGATCGCTCGCGAGCAACTCGCGTGCGGTCACTACGCCGAGCAAGCGATCGCCGCGCACGACGGGATAGGCCTGGTGCCGCTCGTGGCGCGAGCGCAGCTCCGCGAGTGCATCGGCGATCCGAGCGTCGGCTCCGACCACGCGCAACGTCTTCGAAGCGAGCTCGCCGACCGCGATGTGCCCGAGCGGATCGACATCGTATTCACCAGCGACGCGAACGCCGCGTCGCACGAGCTTCTCGGTCATGATCGTCGTGCGCATCATCAGGCACGACGCGAAGTACGCGAGCGTCACGCCCGACACGATCGGGACGACCGAATGGATCTCCTGCGTCGCCTCGAGTGCGAACGCGATCGAAGCGAGCAACGCGCGCGAAGCGCCCGCGAACATCGCGGTCATTCCGACGAGCGCGCCGACGCGGGGGTCGATCGCCGCGTCGGGGAACACGAGCGCGACGCCGTGCGCCAGCAACCAGCCCATGCCGGCGCCGAACGTCATCAATGGAGCGAGCGTGCCGCCGGACGTGCCGCTGCCGAGCGCGATCGCCCACGACACGAGCTTCGCCGCGCACAACGCGACGAGCGCTCCGGCGGTGAACTGGCCTGCGAGCGCGCCCTCGATGTTGTCGTAGCCGACGCCGAGCGTGCGCGGTTGCACCACGCCGATCAGGCCAACCGCGACTGCGCCGATCGCGGGCCACCACATCCAATGGACCGGCAGCCGCGCGAACCCGTCCTCGATCCAGTAGACCGCGCGCGTCACGTAGGTCGCGCTCAAGCCGACGAGCGCACCCGCGAGCGTCGCGACGATCGCGGTTGCTGCGTTCGGAGCACCGAGCGCCGGCATCTCGAACACCGGGCCACCGCCGTGCACGATCATCCGGATGCCCGCGGCGGCCGCGGCGGCGAGCGCGACCGGAACCACCGAGCGCGCGCGATACTCGAATAGCAATAGCTCGATCGCGATCAACACCGCCGCGATCGGCGTGCCGAAGATCGCGGCCATGCCTGCAGCCGCGCCAGCGGCGAGCAACGTCTTGCGCTCGCTCGCGCTGACTCGCACGACCTGACCGAGCACGGAGCCGAGCGCGCCGCCGGTGGCGATGATCGGACCCTCGGCGCCGAACGGGCCACCGCTGCCGATCGCGATCGCCGCCGACGCGGGCTTGAGGAACGTCATGCGCAGCGGGATCCGGCTCTCGTTCGTGAGGATCTGCTCCATCGCCTCGGGAATGCCGTGACCGCGGATCGCGCGAGAGCCGAACCGCGCCATCAAGCCGACGATGATGCCGCCGATGACCGGCACGGCGACGACCGCCCAGCCCAGCGTGTTGCCGGCCGGCGAGACCGTTTCGATCGACAGCCGCTGGTAGAACGCCAGGTTCGTGACGAACGCGATCGAGCGAACCAGCAGCTCTGCGACGAAAAATGCCGCGCAGCCGAGCGCGAGCGCGTAGCCGGCGACCACCGCATCGCGCCGGTCCATCGTCGCGGGGACCGCGTCGACGTGCTCGCGCCCGAGCGTCGCGTCGAGCGACGGAGCGACCGGCACGCCGCGTCGCCACAGCCTAGGAATTACCACGGGGTCGCCTCCGCCGAGCTTGCTTCGGCTCGTCCTCGAACAGCATCCGCGCCGGAAGCGCGCTCGCGCCGATCGCGGCGACCAGCCGATCGAGCGAACGCACCAGCTCGCTGCGCTGCGCCGGCGGCAGTGCCTCGACCGCGTTCGCGATCAGCGTCTGCGGCATCGCGGGCGCGCGCTTCACGACCGCCTGACCGGCCGGCGTGATCCGGATCGCGACTCGGCGACGATCGCCCTCGGTTGCGACCCGGGCGACCAGCCGGCGCGCTGCCAACTTGGCGACGACGGTCGACACCGAGCTCTGGTCGGTGAGCGTCCGCTCGGCGATTTCACCGAGAGAATTGGCAGGTGCGTCCGCGAGTGTTCGCAGCACGAACAGCTGCGCCGCCGACAGTCCGACCGCGGCCTCGGCCTCGCGATCGGCGAGCCGTAAGAACCTCACGATCCGGCGCAGCGCGATCATCACCGCGCCCGGTTCAGATACTTGGGAGCCCATGGATTCTGACCACCGTAGAGGCACGGGCGCCAACTAGCAACGGCCGACGGGTGCGACGAATCGTCCCCGGCGACGAGTCATTTTGGGACAGCTCCGTTAAGGTCCGATAAACCCGCGTCGGTGCTCAGCAGTTTGGTGTACCACCGGACGTCGTGCCGCTGCTGATCGTCGAAGACAACGCGGTGTTGGCCGGGTCGGTGAGCAAAGGATTGCGTGAGGATGGCTTCGAGGTCGAAGTCGTCGTGACCGGTCGCGAGGCGCTGCAGCGCTTGGCGCGCAAAGACATCGATGGGGTCGTGCTCGACCTCGGCTTGCCCGACATGGACGGGCTCGACGTACTCCGCGAAGCCCGCGCCGCTGGAATGAATGCGCCGATCCTCGTGCTCACCGCGCGCGTCGCGATCACCGTGCGCGTCGCCGCGCTCGACCACGGCGCCGATGACTACCTGGTCAAGCCGTTCGAATACGAGGAGCTGCTCGCTCGGATGCGCGCGTTGCTGCGCCGCGCCGCGTCCCCGCGCTGGGCCCCGCTGTCGTGCAACGGCTTGGTCTACCAAGACGACGATCTCAAGATCACGATCGGCGACGAGCGGATCGCGTTATCCCCGCGCGAGCACGAGCTGCTCGGCTTTCTGCTGCGCCGTCGCGGCGAGGCCCTCACGCGCGCCGAGATCCTGCTACACGTGTTCGGCTACCAATTCGAACCGATGACGAACGTCGTCAACGTCCACATCGCGAATCTGCGCCGCAAGCTCGGCACGCGAGCGGTTCAGATCGATACGGTGCGCGGTGTCGGATATCGGCTGCGCGCAGCCGAGGCGCGCAGTGCATAAGCCGCGCACCCTGCGCGGTCAATTCGCGATGTGGGCGAGTGCCGCCGCACTGGCCGGCCTGGCCGTGTTCGCGGTGGCGGCGTACGTGATCGTTTATTTCGAAGAGAGCGAAGAAGCTGAAGCCGGGGTTGCGGATGATCCGCGAGAGGTAGCGGCCGAGACTCGCGAGCACGTGCTAGTCGCGCTCGCGATCGCGGCGCCGGTCGCCCTCGGGCTGTCGATCGCCGCGGCGACGCTCGCGAGTAAGCGCGCATTGGCGTCGGTCGACGATGTGACGCGCGCGGCGGCCGCGATCTCCGTCGATCGCTTCGATCGCAGGCTCGAGGTGCCGGAGCACATCGCCGAGCTCCGACCGCTCGCGATCGCGACGAACGAGCTGCTCGATCGCCTCCACCGCGGGTATATCGCGCTCGCCGCGTTCTCGGCCGAGGCGTCACACGAGCTACGAACTCCGCTCGCCGCCGTGTGTAGCGAGCTCGAGGTCGGCCTGCGGCGCCCGCGAACCGCCGACGAATGGGAAGCGTCGGCTCGCACATCGCTCACCGAGCTTCGGCGACTGACCTCGGTCGTCGAGTCGATGCTTCGGTTCGCGCAGGCTGACGCGATCCGCGACGCCGATGCGAAGCCGATCGACCTGGTCGAGCTCGTCGAGGAGCTCACCGCGATGTACGCCGATGCGGCGACCAAGCGCGGCGTCCACCTCCGCGCCGAGCTCGGGACCGAAGCTCCGATCGTTCGCGGCGATGCCGATCTGCTCGCGACCGCGCTGACCAACCTGGTCGGCAACGCGCTCCGGCTCACGCCGGAAGGCGGCGATGTCGTTGTCTCTCTCGTGACCGAGCCCGGCGCCGCGACGATCCACATCGACGACGACGGGCCAGGCCTCCCCGCGGACCGCTCGAAGCTGTTCGTACCCTTCGCCCGGCCGTCCGACAAAGGCGGCGTCGGTCTCGGCCTGGCGATCACCGACCGGATCGTCCGGCGCCACGGGGGTCGCGTCGAAGCTGATGGACGCGCGGGCGGCGGTGCGCGATTCTCCATCCGGCTTCCGACTGCCGACCATGCGTAACCCCATCGCGCTCGCCGTCTGTCTCGTCGCGGGTTGCGGCGGCGGCGGTGCGAGCACCGATGCGCACCGCGCGAGCGACAGTGGCAGCGATGCCGACGTCGCCGACGGGACTCCGACGCGACAAGCGTGCACGAGTCAGTTCGGCAGCGCGTTGCCGAACAGCCCGACGTTCGGCCGGCTCGACGGTTATCTCGTCGCGATCGTGCCGCCGAGCAACATGAGCAGCTGCAACGCCGACGACTCGCACGTCCACTTGCAGATCAAGATGAGCGGCTCGATCTACGACATCGCGATCGATGCGACCGATGCGGCAACCGGCACCGATGACGTCCACACCACGACACGAGATCAAGCGATGCCAGGCGACCTCGCGTGGGCCGAGGGGTGGCACGACGGGCTCGTCGACGACTACGTGTCACTCGGAGTTCACTCCACCGACATGCCGCTCGATTCGAAAGCGGAGATCGTCTCGGCGTTGACCACCGACCTCGCGACCGCGAACCACATCAGCGTGTACGCGACCACGTACGGCAGCGACGGTGCTCACCTGGTCCACCGCGACACCGGCGGCCACGACGGCTTGGTCGTGACCGAGCCGTTGTCCAACCCGCCTCACCTGCGGCTGTTCAGCTTTTCGAGCCAAACATTTTGAGCACGTTACCTCCACGACTCTTAACCATCGCGACCGGCGCGCTCGGCTACGGTGCGGCCGCAAACAATATGACCTCTCGTATCTTTGCGCTCTTCGCTTGCCTCGCGGCTTGTGGCCCGAACGGCCGCGGCGGCCCCGACGGCAAGGGCTCCGGCAGTGACTCGCACTCGGGCGGCGACGGCCAGCAGGGCTGCGGCGGTTTACTCAACTGTTACTCGGTCTATGCGCACGCCGACCACGAGCTCTACGTGATCGACCTGATGGCGAAGACGCTGACCGACATCGGGCCGTTTCACGCGCCGAACGTCACGATCGGATCGACGACCGAAGAAGACGTGATCACCGATCTCGCGGTCGCGCCTGACAACACGATCTACGTGATCTCCGAGACCGCCCTGTACACCGCGTCGCCGACCGATGGCCACGTCACTTCGGTCGGTACGCTCGCGGCGTGCGGCGAGCGAGGCGTGGCGCTGACGACGACGCCGGACGGCAAGCTGTGGGAAGGCGACTTCACCGGCGTGATGTGCAACATCGACATCAGCGGTGCGACGCCGGTCGTAGGCGCACCGATCACGATCGGCAGCAACATGGCGCTGTCCGGCGACTTCGTCGCGATCGCCGACGGCACGGTATATGGCACCGCCTACGACCTCGCCGATGGGTCCGGAATGGGCACGCAGGCGAACAACGTGCTGGTCAAGCTCGACCTGACCACCGGCGCGGTCACGAAGGTGGGCTCGACCGGCTACGGCCGACTGTTCGGCACGTCGTACGCAGACGGCAAGGTGTTCGCGTTCACGCACGACGCGACCGGCGATGTCGTCACGCTCGATCCGACCACCGGGGTCGGCACGCTGTTCCAATCGTTCAACGATCCGACGAGCCACAACCCGATCTCGTTCGCGGGCGCGGGCGTCAACTCGCTCGTGCCGGTCATCCCATGAGGCGTGCGATTCTATTCGTCGCGATCGCGGCGTGTCACTCGTCGGACAAGCCTCCAGGCGACAAGCCTGCGCCGGCGACGACCGGTAGCGCTGGCTTCGATGCGGTTCACGTCGCGCTGACCGGCGCACCGGCGACCGGCGTGGCGATCGATTACTCCGCGTACGACGCGCGCACCGACACCGTGTGGGTGCCGGCCGGCAACGGCTCGGTCTACGTCATCGCGAACGATCGCAGCGTCACCGCGATTCCCGGCTGGGCGACCAAGCAAGTCGAACGCGACGGCAAGCAACGGATGATGGGCCCGAGCTCGGCGGCGGTCGGCAGCGCCGGCGTCTACATCGGCAACCGCGGCGATGCGAGCGTGTGTCTCGTCGACGACAAGGCGCTGTCTCGCGGGACGTGCGCGACACTCGATTCGTCGCCCGATGGGCTCGCCTACGATGCCGGCGCGAACGAGCTGTGGGTCACGACGCCGCGCGATCATTCGCTGCGCGTGCTCGATGGCACGACGCTCGCGCAGAAGGCGCGGATCGCGCTCGACGGTCAGCCCGAAGGCTTCGCGATCGATGCGGTTCGCCACCGGTTCTATACCAACCTCGAAGACAAGGACCAGACGATCGCGGTTACGCTCGCCACCCGCACGGTCGACGCGACGTGGAGCACCGGCTGCGGCGCCGACGGCGGTAGGGGCATGCGCTTGCTCGCGCCCGCCGGCCAGCTCGTGATCGCGTGTGGCGCCACCGCGCGCGTGCTCGATGTCGGCCATGACGGCGCGCTGCTCAGCGCGCTGCCGACCGTCGACGGCGTCGACGATATCGACGTCGACCCGAACGGGCTCGCGATCTTCGCCGGCGGCAAGGCGGGCGCGCTGACCTATGCGCTGCTCGCGGGCGGCGTGCTCAAGCCGCTGTCGGTGCTACAGACCGCGCCGGGAGCGCGCAACGCGGTCTTCGGCTCGGGCAACGTGATCTATTTGCCGCATGGCTCGGCCGGCGAGGTCATCGTGCTGTCCGAGACCGCGAAGAACGTAGAGCACCCGCGCTAGGCTACGCGGGTGACCGCGCGGTTCGCCCCTGCTGCCGTCGTCAAGACGCCGCGCCCCGGCGGAGGCTTCGTGCTGCGCTCGCCCGCGCCAGAGCCGATCGTCGCGCGCTGTCTAGGCGATCTGCTCGTCCGCTGGGCGGACGCTGCACCGGAGCGGGTGTTTCTCGCCGAGCGCGCCGGCGACCGCTGGCGCGAAGTCACCTACCGCGAGACGTTCGACGCCGCGCGATCGATCGGCCAAGCGCTCCTCGACCGCGGGCTGTCGCCTATCCGCCCGCTCGCGATCTTATCGGGCAACTCGATCGACCATGCGCTGTTGATGCTCGGCGCGATGCACGTCGGCGTACCGGTCGCGCCGTTGTCGCCCGCGTACTCGTTGCTGTCGCAGGACCACGACAAGCTGCGCGCGCTGACCGCGGTGCTCGCGCCGGGGGCGGTGTGGACCGATGCGCCGCAGCCGTTCGCACGCGCACTCGATGCGATCGCGATCGCGCGCTTGCCGGCGATGGACGAGCTGCGCCGAGCGACGCCAACCGGCGACGTCGACCGCGCGTTTGCCGCGATCACCGGCGACACGATCGCGAAGATCTTGTTCACGTCGGGCTCGACCGGAACGCCGAAGGGCGTCGTCAACACGCATCGCATGTTGTGCGCTAATCAGGCCTCGATCGCGGCGAGCTGGCCGTTTCTCGCCGAGAGACCACCGCGCATCGTCGACTGGCTGCCGTGGAGCCACACGTTCGGCGCGAACCACAACTTCAATCTGATCCTCGCGCACGGCGGCACGCTCCACATCGATGGCGGCAAACCCGCGCCCGGCGCGTTCGATACCACGGTGCGCAACCTCCGCGAGCTGCCCTCGACGCTGTACTTCAACGTGCCGCGCGGCTTCGACATGCTCGTCGCCCAGCTCGAGCTCGATGCCGCGTTGCGCGCGACGTTCTTTCGCGACCTCGACGTGATGTTCTACGCCGCCGCGGCGCTGTCGCCCGCGACCTGGGAGCGCCTCGCTGCGGTCGCGCGCGCGGAGCGATCGCGCGTCGCGATGGTGTCGGCGTGGGGGTCGACCGAGACGTCGCCACTCGTCACGCAGGTTCACTTCGCGATCGATCGCGCGGGCGTGATCGGTTTGCCTGTCGCCGGCATGGAGCTCGCGTTCGCGCCGGTGGCCGAAAAGCTCGAGATGCGGGTCAAGGGCGTGACGCTCGCGCCGGCACCGTGCGA
>CAZDGY010000068.1:0-10283 GCA_964504685.1 uncultured Kofleriaceae bacterium
ATGGGGATATGGAACGGCACGACGAACCCGACGCCGAGCCCGGCGTAGTAGTCGTAGAGCGACTGGATCACGGCGTGGCGATCGTCGCCAGACAGCTCTGCGAACCGATGCGCGTCGTCGTCGAGGTTCCACCAGTCGGTCTCGATGAACACGGCCGGGGCCACGCTGCGATACGCGTCGTTCCACAGCAACGCGCTGCCGGTCGTCTCCGCGGTCGGGCCGGACTTCGCGGCTGTCGGCTGCACGTAGCCGAAGCGGTTCAGGTAGCTGCCGCCGACGATGTAGTCGAAGTTCGCCAGATACGCGGCGTCGGTGATGGAGTTCGTCTGACCGCTGATGAAGATCGTCGCGCCCGCAGCAGTCGCCGTCGCGCGCATCTGCTGGAACAGCGGCGCGGCCGCGAGCCCCGGGTCCATGTACGCGATCTGGCCGAACTCGAACTGCGTGATGCCGAGCTGCAGCAGCTGGCCCTCGACGAACGCGATCCAGTCCGCGAACCCCGGCTTCGTCAGATCCGGGTTGCACGTGCCGACGCCGCGCCAGCCCTCAGTGCCCGTGCGGCAAAAGTCGGCGAAGTGGAACGTGTGCGGTTGCCCGGCCAGATCGGTGACGGTCTCGTCGACATCCGGGATCGACTCGGGCAGGAACACGCCGAGCACGAACTGCTTGCCGGCCGGCGCCTGCGCGCGCAGCGAGGCGAGGTTCGCCTGGATCTGCGCGAGGTCGGGCACGCCGCCGGTCGGCCCCTGGCTCGCCCACAGATCGACGATGCGCTGGATGAACACGCACGACGACTGCGCGAGCATCGTTACCGAGTCGGGGTCGTCGGTTTGCGCGACGTTGTCAGCGTTGCACGCGGCCGCCTTCATCTCGGCGAGGCCGGGACCAGGAAGCGACGCGTCGGAACCATCGGGCGGGATCCGCGCGTCGATGGTGGCATCCGGTGCGTTGGCATCCGGTGCGCGCTCGCTCGAGCTGTGCGAGCACGCGGCGACCGCCACCAGCGCGAGTGTGGCCCTCACCTGTCCTTCGTCCCAGCATACGCGAGAGGCCACGCGCGCCGAGTAACATTCTCGGTACAGAGCATCAGGTCGACGAGCTGCTACAACCGGGAAGTCGCGACGAAGTCCGCGAGCTGATCTATCGCTGAAACGTCCACGCAACGATCGAGACGGTTCCCATCGCCTCAGATCCGTGCGCGACCGTCAGTTGTTGTCGGGCTGCGCGTCGACGAACGTCGCGATGTGCTGCGTGTAATCGTCGTTCGGGATCGCGACGGTGCCGCCCATCCCGCCTTCGGGCCCGATGATGAACGTGTGATCGAGTGGGATGCTCACGTTCGCGTAGGCGCTGATATCGGTGACCGCGTTGCCGTAGGCGGCGTAGGGCACCCAGCCGAAGCTCGAGATCATGCGCTGCAGCCACATCGTCTTGTAGACGTCTGCGGTCGAGCCGCTGCCGTTCGACGTGATGACCGGGCCTTTCGGGAACTGCATCAGGTCGAGCCAGATCCGGGTCTCGATATCGAAGACGTGCTCTCGCGCGGTCAGGTAGACGATCGGATAGCCCTTCGCGGCCCAGGCCTGCGCCATCGTGTTCGCAGCGGTCATCATCATCGGCACGTACGTCTCGTCGGTGACCTGCATGATGAGCTCGGCGTCGCTCGTGGTCAGCGTGCCGTCGATATCGACGACGACGAACTTCGAGCCGCTCGGCATCAGGTAGTCGTAGTGCGCGGCGCACGAGCCATCCGCTTCGAGCATCGAATAGATCGGCTGGCCGTTCGGCGCGACGAAGCCGGTGTCCGGCAGATCGTAATAGCCGTCGGCGCCGGTCTGGCCGCGACCGATCGTCTGCCACGAGGTTTGATCGGGATCGTAGAACCACAGGCTCACGTTCTCGCCCGGCAATGGCGACGAGAACACGCCCTGAGTCGGCATCGTGCGCGCCTTCGCGCCGTGATAGTCGATCGGCGAGTTGTCGGGCGCTTGATTGTCGACGAGGTAGACGTTGGCTTGCGCGCCGTCGGCGTTGCCGAACGAATCGGATGCCTCGTCTTTGATCCGCGAGTCGGTCGCGGCGAGCGTCTGGTTCGCGGCGTTCTGGAAGCCGTGAGACATCAACCGAAACGGCAGATCGCCCGGATCTGGACACTGCAACGAGGTCGCGTCGGTCAGCGGCGGTTCCTTGTCGCCGCTGCACGCGACGAGCAAGGTCGCGAAAGCCAAGCAGATCCTGCGTGCCGCCGTTTCGACACCAAACTGCGACGAATCTGTCACCAGCTCTACGTAGCACGGCTCGCGTCAGCCGGGACGCGCGCGCTTGAGAAAGTAGCGCGCGCTGATCGTCAGACACACGATCGACACGACGCTCGTGACGTACGAGAGGTACCGGAAGAACTGCAACTTCGAGGTCGCGCTCTGACCGAGGGTCTTGTAGAGCACGATGCCGACCGAGCCGCCGTACGCGACCGCATCGCTGAAGTAGATCAGGAACACCGCGGTCGCCACGATGCGGAGCGCTGCGATCGTGCGATCGAACAGGACGCAGCCGTACGGCACGTAGCCGAGATAGAGCCCGAGGCCGACCGCGGTCATCCAGGTCACGGGCCCGATCGCGCCCGCATCGAACAACAGTGTGGCCAAGCCGATCAGCACGGCCCCCGCCGCCATGATCACGTAGGTCAACTTCAACCCGAGCCGGTTGTCCCTGACCAAGTAGAGCAGCGCGAGCACGAGCATGACCGACAGAGCGATCGGGATCTCGGTGAGCGTGAACAGGCTCGCTCGATCGCCGAGCCCGACGTCGGCCCAGATCTCGGCGGCGAAGTTGTCGCGAAAGTCGCGATACCCCGTGAGTAGAAAATACGCGACGACGAGTGCGATGAGCCCCGGCAAGTAAGCGCGCACGAACGCGCGGCGCTCGGTGCGACTCATCGGCTCGCGCTCGGTGCGCGCCGCGATGTCTTCCGCGCTTGGCGGGGGCAACTGGCTGAGTCCGTAGACCGCGCCGAGAAACAGCGGCAACGCGAGCGCGCCGGTCGCCGACGGCATCCACGACTCGTCGATCCCGGAGTCGAGCAGCATCCGGCCGACCGATTTGACCGCACCGCTCGCGACCACATACGCGCAGCTGAGCCCCGCTCCCAGGATCTCCGACGTTCGGCGGCCTTCGAGAAAGCTGAACACGATGCCCCACACCGTGCCGAGCGGGATGCCGTTCGCGAACAGCGCGAAGACCTTGCCGGTCGGCGGAAGCACTGCGAACGCGATCAGCGCGAGCTCGGCCCAGACGATCAATGCGACGAGAGCCCATGCTCGGCGCTGCGGCGGCATCTCGGAGTTGAACTTGATGCCGAGGAACTTCGATAGCGCGTAGCCGACGAGCTGGCTGATGATCAGCGCGCTCTTCAAGTCGATCCCGGCGAACGTCGCTCCCTCGTAGTGAGCGGCGGCAAACGGTCGGCGAAACGCGTACATCGCGAAGTACGTCGAGAACGCCATCGTGACGGCGTAGGCGGCGAATAACGCTGGAGACGCGCGCGTCAGCCAACGGGTTACGCGGTGGGGCGGGCGCTCGGCCAAGATGCCCTTAGGCTACACGTTGACGGAGGCGAATTCTCACCACGATGTCCGCGCGCCAGTTACGCTCGAAGCGGTGAGGACGTTCGTCTTGCTCGCGCTCGCGGGCTGCAATTTCAACCCTGCGGGTGCCCCCGACGACGGGTCGCGCGGTAGCAGCGATGGCGTGATCTCCCCGACGTGTAGCGACGGCCAAAAGGATGGCGACGAGACCGGCGTCGATTGCGGCGGGAGCTGTCCGGCGTGTACCGCGTGCACCGACCACACGCTGCCGCCCTCGACCAACGTCGACGCGACCCAGTGGTCTGCGAGCTTCCTGACATCGCCGAGCTGGAGCTGCACCGCTGCGGGCACGACCACGATCGACTCGCAGGCCGGCACGGTCGTGAGCTCGACGTGCGCGCTCGGAACGCTCGACATCACGAACGACGTGCCCCAGCTCGCTGGCGGGCCGAACGCGATGGTGGTCCGGCTGACCGGCCTCAGCGTCACGAACGGTCACGTCCTCGAGTTGCGCGGCGACAAACCGATCATCTTCTTGGTCGCCGGTGACGTGACGATCGATAGCGGCGGAACGATCGATGCGAGCGCGGTCGGCGCGACCCCCGGCCCAGGCGGATCGATCGGCGCGGAGTGCCCGACCGGAACGGGCGCGTCGGCGAGCAGCAGTGGCTGGGGCGGCGGCGGTGGCGGCTTCGGCACGCCCGGTGGCCAGGGTTGCTACAACATCGTCAACGGCGGCATGGTCGACGGGTCCGATGCCCTCGCGCCTTTGCGCGGCGGCTGCTCGGGCGGCACGAACAGCGCGGGTGGACAAGGCGGCGCCGGAGGCGGCGCGATCGAGATCAGCGCGTCGGGGGCGATCGCGATCGGCGCGACCGCGACCGCCGTCGTTGTCGCGAGCGGCGGCGGTGGCCCCGCGTCGTCGAGCGGCGGTGTCGGCGGCGGCAGCGGCGGCGCGATCCTGCTGGTCGCGAGCGCGATGCCGACGTTCGGCAGCGGCGGCGCCGCGCGCGTGAACGGCGGTGCCGGCAGCTCGGGTTGTTCGGGATGCTCCAACAACGACTCGGGTCAAGACGGGCACGCGACCGACAACTCGCAGGCGACCGATGCTTCGGGCATGCCCGGTGGCGGCAACGGCAACGACCGCGGCCGCGTCGGCGGGATGGCCTACGTGATCGGCGGCGCGAGCCCGGTGACGCTTCCGGGCAGCATGACGACCGCGCAATCGGGCGGGCGCGGCGGCGGCGGCGGTGGCGGTGGCCGCATCCAGATCACGACCGGCACGACCATCCCGGCCTGCGATTGAACGCATTGCGGCGGTGGCTACGGCGCCGGCGTGCCGTCGGCGTTCACGCGGAACTGATCGATCGCTGCACCCGAGCGGTAGTCGTACGCGGTCAGCTGGATCGCTCCGGTCGCAAGCCGTTCGACGATCGCATAGCCGTAGTCGACCGACGACGAGAGCGGTGCGCCGCCATTGCCGATCGTGACCTCGCCGTCGAGATGCGAATAGGTATGGTCGTGACCGACGATCTTCAGCGGCAGCGGATGGCTCGCGATGATCGGCTCGGACGGCGGCACGCCGGGCGCGTGGATCACCGCGGCCCCTTCGTGGCGCAGGACGAACGTGTAGGTCGTAGGCTCGGCGAGCGCTTGGTCGAGCCAGGCCGCTTGCGTTGCGTTCCATGCGTTCGCGGCGATGAACACGAGCTTGGTCGTCCAGCTGCCGTCGGAGGCTGCGAAGTGCACGACGTAGTACGGGGTCGAGATGCCGTGCGGCACCACCATCCGACGCATGAACTCGATGTAGTTTGCGGTGAAGCCGTCGCTCGCACCGCTGCCGCAATTCGACGGCACGTCGCCAGTGCACTCGTGGTTGCCCATCGCCGCGAACACGGCGTTGTGAAATTGCGCTCGCGCTCCGAGGTACGCATCGAGCTGCGCGTTGACCGTCGACGGGTGAGTCGACGGGTTCGCGTCGACGTAGTCACCGGTCGATAGCGCGAAGTCGGGATGCGGCGCCGACGCTTCGACGTCGGCCCAGATCTGGGTGATCACCGCGGTCGGATAGCCGGGCACGTCGTCGACGTTCGCTGGCCGGGTGTCGCCAACGACGGCGAACCGGAACAGCGGCGCGAGCGTCGCCGATGCGTCGGGCTCGGCTTGCACGTCGGGCTCGGCGGCATCGCGGAACGCCTGGCCGCCACCGCATCCGACGACGATGCCGGCCATCGTCGCGGCGCGCGCGTACTCGGCGATTCGCATCGCCGCTATTGTGCTACGGCTCGCCCGATTCCGGGAGTAAACCAAGTCACGGTGACAGCGGAATTGGCGGCGACATCGCAAATGCGGCGTCGGCGGATGTTACGCCCGTGCAACGGCGCATCGTTCACGAGTGACCGCGCAGCTTTGCAGCGAGGTCGGAGCCGAGCACGAGCTGCACCGCGGTTCGCGTCTCGGGGTGCGCTGCGAGAAACCGACGCAGTCGCTCGCTCGACCAGCGCACGACCCGCAACGCGTTCGCGGCGGTGACGTCGGCGGCGGGCGGGCGTCCGGTGAGGTAGCCGAGCTCGCCGATGAACGCGCCGTGCGACAACTCGACCACACGCGCATTCTCGAGCTCGACTCGCGCGCTACCATCGATCACGAGTGCGAGATGGTCGAGCGCTTGCCCGCGGCGAATCACGGTCTCGCCCGGGGAATGGACGACGACCTCACCGACCGCGAACAGGCGGAGCACATCGCGTGGACGCAGATCGCGAAACACCCCCGCGAGGCGGCGAGCGTCGGGGGCGAGCCGCACCGGCCTGCGCTCGTAGAGCAGCTGCACGAACCGCGTCAGGTTGATCGCGAAGAACACGAGCTGCCAGGTGATCGCTGCGGTCGGCGGCGACGGGGCCATTCGCGACATCGCGATCACCGTCGTCACGCCGGCAACGACAGTGAGCAGACGCAGCCACAGGATCTCTTTGACCGCGTACGACACGAGGTAGATCGCATTCGCGAAGTGGAGCGGCCAGATCACGCGATCGCCGCCTCGCCCGCGCGTTGCGCGAGTGCGATATCGACGATGTCGCCGAGCGAAGCGTGATCGCCCAGGCTCGTCGCGCGCTGATAGAACGCGACGGCGCCGGCCTTCGTGACGTACAGCGTGCCTCCCTGTTGATAGAGATCGCCCTGCGGGCGACCGTTGCGGTGGCCGTTCAGGTACGCGCGCACGACCTGGCCGAGCGCGATCGGCCCGAGCGTGCCCCAGCGCGAGCGCACGAGGCCGGCCGCTCGATACGCCGCGAGCGTCGGGTCGGTGAAACTGCGGACGTGCGGACGGGCGACGTCCTCGCGCTCCACGAACGCGGCGAGCTGATCCGGCGACCCGTTGCCGACGATCACCACGTCGACCGCGAGCCTCGCGAGCTCGTCGAGCCGCGGCCGCAAAGCCGCGAGATGCTCGGCGCACCCGGCGCACGCGAAGTGGCGCACGAACACGAGCACGACGTCACGGTCGCGCCACGTCGCGTCGAGCCGGTGGGTCGCGCCCGCCGGGTCGATAACCTCGGCCTCGGCGAGCGCACGTGGAACCAGGCTGCCGACCGCGATCGCCACGGCCCCACGATACGACAACCGCCTCGGGTTCTTGGGGTTCGGTCGACGCCGCCCTCAGGAATCTGATGCCGCGCGAGGCGATCGTCGATGGTTAGCGCTGGTCTGAGCCTTGCTTACTAGCCACCACATATGAAGCGCCTAGCCTTGCTCATTACCCTGCTCGTCGGTTGCACCAACTCGCCGCAGCCGTGTGAGTACGCGACCGGCGCCCCCGGCATCGCCGATATCGAGTACCGCGATCCGAGCACCGGCCAGTGCGAGTCGTTCGGGTCGCCGTGCGATACGACCTGCGGCCCGTGCCCGGGCCTCGAAAATACGCCGCCATCGAACTGGCCGGCGTGCGTCGGGATGTGCGAATCGCTCGGGGAGAGCGCCTGCCTCGCGACTGCGGGCTGTCACGCCGCATATCAAGCCGATAGCGCGCAGAAGCCGGTGTTCTGGGGTTGCTGGGATCCGCCGTCGACTGGTGCGATCGAGGGCAGCTGCACGGGGCTCGACTCGCTTACGTGCCTCGCGCACGACGACTGCACGTCGCTCTACACCGGGCCGGTGAACGAGCCGCCCGGCTTCGTGCCGTCGTTCGAGAGCTGTCAGCCGGAGGTCGCGCAAGCCGCGTGCGCGACGCTGACGACCGAGACTGCGTGCCTCGCGCGCAACGACTGCGATGCGGTCTACACCGGCATGGATTGCACGTGCGACGACAGCGGCTGCACGTGCGCGACCGAAACGTTCTCGAGCTGTAAGTAGCTCGCCGCGCCGTCGTCTAAGCTGCGCGCCATGAAGCGCGTCGACGGCAAGGTAGCGATCATCACCGGAGCGGCGTCGGGGCTCGGTCGCGGAGCGGCGCGCCGGCTCGCCGCCGAAGGCGCACGCATCGTGCTTGCGGATCGCGACGTGACGCTCGGC
Organism: uncultured Kofleriaceae bacterium; assembly: GCA_964504685.1. Taxonomy (GTDB): domain Bacteria; phylum Myxococcota_A; class Polyangia; order Haliangiales; family Haliangiaceae; genus JABFXX01. Next base: position 8,094 of record CAZDGY010000068.1, read on the forward strand.
GAACAAGCGGCGGTCGAGCTCGGCGCGCCTCACGTGTTTCGCGCACTCGACGTCACGGACGAAGCGGGCTGGACCGCGCTCGTCGCGGACACCATCGAGCAGTTCGGTAAGCTCGACGTGCTGGTCAACGCTGCCGGCATCGCGGTGTGGGGCGACATCGAACGCACGACGCTCGCGGAATGGCGGTTGTGCAACGCGGTCAACAGCGAAGGCACGTTCCTCGGCTGCCAGGCGGCGATTCGCGCGATGAAGTCGACCGGCGGCGGATCGATCGTCAACTTGTCGTCGGTCGCGGGCCTGGTCGGCGACTCGGATGCGCCGGCGTATTGTGCAAGCAAGGGCGCGGTCCGTCTGTTGACGAAGTCGGTCGCGCTGCATTGCGCGCGCGCCCGGTACAACATTCGCTGTAACTCCGTGCATCCATCGTTCATCGAGACGCCGATGGTGACGAACCTGATCGCGCACTCGAAGGATCCGGACAAGATGCGCGCGAAGCTCGAGAACGCCGCGCCGTTGCGCCGGATGGGCGAGGTCGATGACATCGCCCATCTCGTCGTCTATCTCGCGAGCGACGAGTCCAAGTTCATCACCGGCGCCGAGCTCGTGGTCGACGGCGGATTGACGGCGCGTTAAGGCCGCCTCGGCAACGAAGCCTTAACGGGGTGAGCTCGGCCCGGCCGCGTAATACGGAATATGCGCACATCGGTTGCGATCGCATGCCTCGGCGCAGGCTGCTCGGCCGCGCTCCCTCCGCCCCAGCCACCACACTTTCAAGGGATGGTCGCGGTCAACGGCGGCACGCTCGGCAGCTGGCAGCTGACGCCATCGCTCGGGACGCCGGTCGATGACGATGCGCTCGATCTCACCGACCCGGCGACGCCCGATCACGTGCTGCGGCTGATCCGATCGCCGGCCGAGCCCGAGCAACGGCCGCGCGGAATTCAGGAGATCGTCGCATCGCGCGGCGTCGAGCTCCGGCTCGCGACGAAGAGCACGCCGCCGTCCGAGGTCGTGCTCGACCGAGCGCACTGCGCGAGGCTCGATGCGATCTTTCGGTTGACCCACGGCCACGCGTTCGGCAGCGCGCGGTTCGATTGCAACCTCGGCGCCTCCGGGCACGCGACCGGCAACATCGAGTTTGCCGCCGGCTCGGTGGCGATGAAGAGTGACCTGACCGGCCATCTCGAAGCCTCGGACGCCACGCTCGCGGGCGTCCAGTTTCGACCCGACGAGGCGGAGACCGATCCGCGCGGCGTGATGTTCTGGGATCGCCGGCATCCGCGCGTCGTGTTCGAGCTCGAGCAAGCAGCGCAAGACCGGAGCGTGCTCGGCGCGGGCTCGAATGCGACGCTGCGCGTGGTCTCGACCGCGGCGAGCGTGAAGTCGTTCGAGCTCGCGCCGTCCGCGTGCCGCGTGTTGAAGCTCGATCGCACCGAAGAGGGCTTCGTGCGAGTCGGCACGCGTCAACACACGTTCTGGGGCGGCGCGATCTCGCTCGATTGCACGACGCCGACCGGAGGGAGGCTGACCGGCAGCCTCGAGCTACAATGAATCGGCTCGCAGCTCTCGCGATCATCGCTGCGCCGCTCGTCGCTCACGCCGATCCGGCCGACGATCTCGGGGCACCGCTGCCCACGCCGAGCGCGTATCCCGCGATGGCAGGTCCGTCGGTGCTCGTGATGTCGGTCGACGCGGTGGATGTCCCCTCGCTGCCGCCGCTCGATCTCGGAAATGGGGTGACCTCGCCGCGTCGGTCCGAGGTGTTCGCCGGCATCGGGTTGCGCGGGTATGTCGGTGGCGAGCACATGGGGCGGTTCGCCTACTACTCGATTGGCGGAGGATTCGAGGGTGGCGTCGCGAGCGGCAAGGCGCTCTCCGCCGGGCCCATGCTCACCGGTGCCCAGTTGTACTCGCTCGAGCTGCCGTCACCCGGATACGGCTATCGCACTCAGAAGTGGCTCGTCGGTGCGCAGCTCGTGCCCGCGATCGAATGGATCGGCGAGCAATTCAAGAACGGCGACGCGACGATGACTGGTCGCGATCACTTCTACACGGTGTCGGCCGACTTCCAAGCGTGCCTGCAGTACACGGTGCTCACCGGGCTGGGTCGGAACTCGGCCGCGTGTGTCTATGTCGCGCCGGTGATCTATCGCGACGGTTGGTTCTCTGGCGCATCGTTCGGCGTCCGTA
>CAZDGY010000068.1:10293-14085 GCA_964504685.1 uncultured Kofleriaceae bacterium
GCTGGTCGCCCTTGTCATCGCGCCGCGATGATCGCGAGCACGAGCGCCGCCAGTAGCGCGATCGACAGCAGCGCGAACGGCAATCGGCTCGCGGGCCGCGGCGGCTCGGGGGCCACGATCAAGATAGGCGGCGACGGCGGCGGTCGCGGCGCCATAGGTGGCTCGATCGCCGGGCTAGGGCCGGTCGGACGGCGCTCGCCTTCGCGCAGCGGCGGAATCGTCGGCACCGCGAGGTTCTCTCCGGTGAACTGCGCGCACGCCCGCACGAGCTCGGTCATCGATGCGTACCGCTGTTCGGGATCCTTCGCGAGGCACTTGAGCACCAAGCGATCGAGCTCGGGCGACAGCGTCGGCACGAACTGGCTCGGTGGAGGCGGCGGCTCGGTCACTTGGCTGACGATCATCTCGCCCGGGGTCGGTGCGATGAACGGGGGCCGCCCGCACAGCAGGTGGAACATCACGCAGCCGAGCGCATAAATATCGGTGCGGTGATCGACCGCGCCTGCGCCGCGACATTGCTCCGGCGACATGTACGCCGGCGTTCCCATCACCGCGCCGGCGACGGTGCGCGAATGTCGGGCACCATCGTCGTCGAGCAGCTTCGCGATCCCGAAGTCGAGGATCTTGATCCGCTCGCCGCCGGGCATCGCTGGGTCGGGGACGAGGTGGATGTTGTCGAGCTTGAGATCGCGATGGATGATGCCTTGCGCATGAGCCGCGGCCATCGCGAGTGCGCAGCCCTGCGCGATCCGCAGTGCCCGCGCGACCGGCATGCGATCGTGGCCGAGCCGCTGTGCGAGCGTTTGACCGCCGAGCAGCTCCATCACGATGTACGCGTGGCCATCCTGCCAGCCGACATCGAGCACGGTGACGATGCCCGGATCGTGGATCCGGGTCGCCGCGCGCGCTTCGTCGAAGAATCGATCGACGAAGCGCGGCTCTTCGGAGAATGTCGCGAGCAAGACTTTGATCGCGGCGCGGCTGCCGAGCATGTTGTGCTCGCCGATCCACACCTGGCCCATGCCGCCGCTGCCGAGCAGCGAGACGATCCGGTACCCACCAAACATCTGGCCGATCACGCGATCTCCAGCGTACAACGTCGGGCGATGGCGCGTGCGAAGCCGATCCTGCGATGGGTGCTGACCGTGTTTCTGGTCGGCGCTGGGGCGAATCACTTCATCGCGACCCCGACCTACTTGGGTATGATGCCGGCCGCGCTGCCCGCGCCACTCGCGCTGGTCTACATCTCCGGCGTCGCCGAGATCTTGTGCGGCCTGGGCCTGATCTTGCCCGCGACCCGCCGATTCGCAGCGTGGAGCACGATCGCGCTGTTCATCGCGATCCTGCCGGCGAACGTCAACATGGCGATCAACCACTTGCCGCTCGGCACGTCGGAGATCCCGACCTGGGCCTTGTGGGGCCGACTCCCGCTGCAATTGGTGCTGATCGCGTGGGCGCACTGGTACACGCGCGGCGATCGCACGGCCTGACCTGCCGCAGATGCAGAGCGCGGCCGGCCAGACTTGCCGAATTGGCGCGAACCGGCCGCCGCGCATCGAGGTTACGCGTAGATGCCGCTGGCCTTCGCTTTGCTGAGGTAGCTGGCATGACCCGCTCGTATGGCCTGAGCTACCGCAACCGGACACCGATCGCGCGCCGCAAGCCACCGCGCGATCCGAGTGTGACCAACCTCGGGTTCGCGTGCTTCCGCCTTGTCGCGATCGACGAGACCGCGGGCGAGCCTGCGTACTCCTGGCTCCGGGTCACCGAGTCGCGCAATGCGATGGCGTCGTTGATGAGCGATGGTCCGACGAAGCGCGAACAGTTCATGCGCCAGATCAACGCGCTCGATCGCGTGCTACAGGCGAGCCTGTCCACCAGTCCGCGACGCTGAAGGATCGCGCGCTCGCGGTTTTGCGCTCGACTCGAAATCGATCGCGATTAACCCAGCGGGCGCTGCCAGAGTCTTGGCATCGTCATTCTCGATGATAGAGACACCACGGACAGGCGATGTGCCCCACCGTGCGCTGGCGACACAATATTGAGGATACGTCTGTCGCCCTGGGCGGTTCACTCGGCGGCCCAGAAATCGCACAGTGCGCCTCACGTTGAATGAGACCGCGGAGGTCTCGTCTAAGGAACCGCACCGCTATTCGGCGGTGCTGCCGGCGGGGCAAGCCCCCACCGTCGAAGAGGAGGACGCATGGCACGGACTAGTTCGTTTGTCGGGCTCGCAGGGATCTTACTGACCGCCGCACTCGGGTGCGGTGGCAGCTCGCCGCCCGCTAACAATCCAGGGAATGGCGGGTCGGCCGATGTTGCCGAAGCGCAGCCGCGCGGCGATGTCGCGCAGGTCGGCGCGGGCGAGGACGAAGACGAGTCCACCGCGGATCTCGCGGAGCATCATCGTCATCACCATCACGGCGGGTTTGCCGCGTTCGTGGCGATCAGCCTCGAGCAGCTCAATGCGACTCCAGAGCAGAAGGCGGCGATCGAGAAGATTCGCGCCGACATGTTCCACAAGATGGAGCCGGCGCACGAGGCGGAGAAGACCGTGCTGCTCGCGCTCGCGGATGGCGTCGCGGCCGGCAAGTTCGATCAGGCCAAGCTCGATGGCGCGATCTCGCAGCTGTCGACCGCATCGGGCCAGATCCACGAGGCAGTGGCGGGCGAGCTCGATCAGCTGCACGAGACGCTGACGCCGCCGCAGCGCGCTGCGCTCGTCGACAAGGTCGAAGCGCACTTCGAGGTCTGGCACCACAGCAACGGCGCGGAAGAGCACAAGGAGCGCGACTCGCACGGCGGTCAGCTCGCGATGCTCGGCAAAGAGCTCGGATTGTCGGCCGATCAGATCGAGAAGGCGCGCACGTCGTTCGAGCAATCGATCGCGGGCGTCCCGCAGTTCGATCGCGCTGAAGCCGACGCGCACATCAAGGCGTTTGGCGAGGCGTTCGCGAGCGACAAGTTCGACGCGAAGACGCTGCCGACGAAGGGCGACCTCAACGCGCATATGGCGACCTGGGGGATCACGCGGACGATGAAGTTCTACGAGGCGGTCACCCCGGTGTTGACGCCGGAGCAGCGGACCAAGCTCGCCGACTCGATTCGTCACCACGCGAACTACCAACATCAACCCGCGGCAAGCTGAAGGAGACATCGATGAGCATCATGACCAAAGCATTGGCGTTCGTGATCCCCGCCGCGCTCGCTCTCGGCACCGCCGGTGAGGCGCGCGCGCAGATCGTCGTCACGGTCGAGCCACCGGCGGCGTACATCGCGACCGTTCAGCCCGAGTACTTCGAGGGCCGGCCGGTCTATTGGTACAACAACAGCTGGTACTACCGCGACCACGGCCGGTGGAGCTACTACCGCTCAGAGCCGGGCTTCCTGCGCGAGCGGCGCTCGCACTGGGTCGCTGCGCCGCGCCGCGAGTATCGCGGCGGTAACTGGGGCGGGCGCTACCACTACCGGCGCTGAGCTGGAGTAGTGTTACCGGCCTGAGCGATCCGAGTCGCAGATCGTTGTTTCGGGCCGGCGCTGCGGTCGCGGCCGGCGCGCTGTTGCCCGCCTGTGGCAACAAGCGCGAGGTCGAGCCGCCGGCGCCACCACCGCCCAAACCGGTAGACGCGGGTACCGTGGCGTTTCCCGCAGTCGATGTCGTCGAGCTGACGATCGCGCAGCTCGGCGCGAAGCTCCGATCCGGCGCCGAGACTTCGGCGTCGCTCGTCGCGAAGTATCGCGCGCGGGTCGACGCGATGAATACGAAGGGCCCGATGTTGCGCGCGGTGATCG
>CAZDGY010000069.1:0-7429 GCA_964504685.1 uncultured Kofleriaceae bacterium
ATCTGGCTCAACGAGGGTTTCGCGAACTGGATGGAGACGAAGATCGTCGAAGGGTTCGAGCCGGCGTGGCACGAACGGCTCGTCGAATGGAAGATGCGCGAAGAGGCGCTCACCGCCGATCGGTTGATAACGGCGCGCAAGATCCGCCAACCGATCGCGACGACCGACGACATCTTCGGCGCGTTCGACGGCATCACCTACAACAAAGGCGCGAGCGTGCTCAATATGTTCGAGCACTACGTCGGTGCCGAAACGTTCCAGCGCGGAGTCCGCGATTACCTCCGCGATCGCGCGTACGGCAATGCGACGTCGAACGACTTCATTGCAGCGATCAGCAAAGTCGCTGGCAAGGATCTCGCGCCCGCGTTTTCATCGTTCCTCGACCGCCCGGGCGCGCCATTGCTCGACGTCAGCGTGTCGTGCGAGCCGACCGGCGCAAAGCTCGTCGTTCATCAGCAGCGCTTCACGTTGCCGGGATCGGCGCAACCGCCTTCACAAGGGCCGTGGATCGTGCCGATCTGCGCCGCGTTTGAGGAATCTGGCGCGCGCGCCGAGGCGTGCGGTGTGATCGATGCGGACACCGGCGAGCTACCGCTCGGTGCGACCGGCTGCCCGCGCTGGGTGATGCCGAACAGCGAAGGCCGCGGGTATTACCGCATCGCGTTCAGCGCCGCTCAGCTCACCGCGCTGCGCGACGAAGCGTGGCCGATGCTGAGCGAGGCGGAGAAGCTGACGCTCGCCGGCGATGCACGCGCGCTCGTCGCGACCGGCCACGTACCGCTCCAGCTCGCGCTATCGCTCGCGCCGAAGCTGCTCGCGATCGGCGATCGCTTCGCCGCACAAGAGGCGCTCGCCTTGCCGCTCGCGATCGAACGATTCGTACCCGACGAGCTCCACGCGAAGTACGAGAACTGGATGCGGCAGACGTTCGGGCCGACCGCGACCAAGCTCGGCTTCCAACCGGGGCCGAAGGACGATTTCGACAGCGAATCGATCCGCAGCTCGGTCGTCGCAGCCGTCGCGTGGCAGGGGCGCGACCCGGTGCTCGTCAAGCAAGCGATCGCACTCGCACAACATTGGCAGGACTTGCCGCAGGCAATTCGCGAGCCCGTACTGCGCGTCGCGGTCGATGCCGACGCGGCACTGTTCGACCGCGTGCTGTCCGCGCTCTCTACCGAACCGGATCGCCGGATGCGCACCGACATGATCTCGGCGCTCGGTCAGGTCCGCGATGTCGCGCGGTTCGAGCGCGCGTTGCCACTGTTGCTCGATCGGAAGTTCGACTTTCGCGAGGCGATGCAGCTCCCGACGAAAGCGAAGCTCGATGCGACGATCGCCGTAGCGGTTCGCTTCGTGCGGGAACATCAAGACCCCGTGCTCGCGCGCATGCCTCGCGACGAGACCAACGCACTCGCAGGCGGCTTCCTCGCGGTGTTCACGTCGACGTGTCGAGCGGAGCAGCGCACCCAGATCGCGGAGTACTTGGCGTCCGCGTTCGGTAGCTTTCCCGGCGCGCACCGCGCGATCGCGCAGGCGGTCGAGGGCATGGATCAATGCATCGCGTCGCGCTCGGTCTACGAGCCCGCGGTCCGCGCGTGGCTCGGTGGCTCGAAGCTTCCCAAGCCAAAGTCAGAATCGACACCCGCTCCCAAAGCCCCCGCAAAGCCCGCCAAGCCCGCGCATCATTAGACAAGGGTTAACGTGTAACCCGCGCGCGCCGACCCGACACGGTGTGGGTATGCGACGCATTCTCCCGCTCTCGTTGTTCTCGCTGGCCGGGTTGGTCGGCACCGCGGCGGCGCAATCCGCCGGTAGCTTCGAGCTCGACGAGTTTCGTCCCGCGATGGACTCGCGCGGTTACCTCACGCTCAACGGTTCCGAGCCACTCGACAACAAAGAGGCGTCGTTCGGCCTTGGCTCGCTCGACTGGGGCCATCATCTAATGTCGCTCGGCGATGGCGCCTACTCGGTCAACGATGTCGTGACCGCCACGTTGGTCGGCGCGGTCGGCGTGCGCGTCGCCGGCGTCCCGCTCGAATTCGGTGCGTCGCTGCCGCTCTCGATCATCAGCGGCACGAGTGCGTCGAGCGATGTCGGTCAGCAAGGGCTCGGCGATCTCGGCCTGCACTTGAAGACCCGGTTCATTCACGCCGGCTGGTTTGGCCTCGGCGCGATCGCGAGCGTGTACTTGCCGACCGCGTCGCCGAAGGACAGCTTCCTCGGCAACGGTTCGGTCACGCCGCAGTTGCTCGCGGTTGCCGACGGAACTTTCGGGCGGCTGCGCGTCGCGCTCAACGGCGGCATTCGCATTCGCTCGGCCGACACGTTCAGCGCGATGGACACCACGACCGGGATGATGACGACGGTCACGACCGCGACCGAGCTGCCGTTCGGCGTCGCCGCGGCCTACGCGATCTCGCCGCAGAAGGTCGACTTGGTCGCCGAGCTCTACGGCTCGATCCCGCTCGCGACCGAACAGAACTATCAACCGCTCGAGGCGATGGGCGGCGTGAAGGTCTACCTCGCGAAGAACTCGTACCTGTCGCTCGGCGCTGGTCGCGGCTTGATTCCGGATCGCGCCGGTAACCCCGATATGCGCGCGTTTATCGGCATCGTGTTCGAGCCGAAGCCGGCCGTGCAACGCCACGCGTTGATCGCGGACAACGTCGAGCCGCCGCCGGTCGTACCGCCTGCGCCCGAGCCGGACACGTCGTTTCACGATCGCGATGGCGACGGCATCCCGGACAAAGATGACAAATGCCCCGACGAGCCAGGGTTCACGCGCGATGATGGCTGCCCCGATCGCGACCGCGTCGTCGACGTCGGCAGCGAGCTCGTGACGCTCGATCCGATCCAGTTCGAGTTCGACAAGGCGGTGATTCGCCCCGAGTCGTTCAGCATCCTCGACGCGATCGTGTCGACGATGCAGGGCAACCCCGACATCGCGTTGATCGAGGTCCAAGGCCACACCGATGCGCGCGGTAGCGCGTCGTACAACATGGATCTCTCGGATCGCCGCGCCGCTGCGGTCGTGGTCTATCTGATCGAGCATGGCGTGACTCACGATCGGCTGATCTCGCACGGCTACGGGTCGACCCAGCCGGTCGATAACCGCGCAACTGACGAGGCGTACACGAAGAACCGTCGAGTTGCGTTCGTCATCAAGATTCGCACCGCGCACTGATACGATCGCGCAGTGAAGCTCGTCGCGCTCGCGTTAGTCGCTGCCGCTTGTGGCGACAACCTGAGACCGCGTGTCGACGCGATCTCGGTCGAGCCCGACGCACCCGCCGGCTTGCCCGATCTGACGCTGGTCGCCGCTCAGATGGACGGCACGGTGACGATCACGGACACCGACTTCACCGCCGATGCGTGCGAGCTCGTCGAAGGTTGCATCGGCGATATGGGAACGCGCCGGCTGTTGCGGTTCGATACCGTGACCGCAAACATCGGCACTGCGGACCTCGTGCTCGGTCCGGTGCCACCGCCCGGCGTCAGCGCCGGCATTTTCGTGTGGTCGCCGTGTCACATGCACCATCACGTGATGGGCTATGCCGACTACGAGCTGTCGGACGGCAACGGCATCGTCGCGACGGGTCACAAGCAAGGCTTCTGCATCGAGGACGACGAACAGATCCTGCAAGACGGGCCGAGCCATGGCTTCAACTGCAACGTCCAAGGCATCACGCGCGGCTGGGAAGACTCGTACGGCAAGGGACTACCGTGTCAGTGGGTGGACATCACAGATGTAGTACCGGGGACCTACACACTCACTGTCACGGTCGATGCGACTGGCATACTTCTGGACTCCAATCCCGACGACAACTCGTGGACGACGTCGGTGACCTTCTAGCCATTCGCGCGGAAACGTGTATCGTGAATCACATGGGGAAACTGCCGCTATGCGCGGCCTTAGTCTTTACGTCCGCGTGCGGACGCTGGGGCTTTGAACCGGGCGGCTCGGGTAACCCTGGGGGTTCGCCTGATGCGATGGGCGCGACTCAGGACGCATCGCCCAAGTTGTTGCAGTGCAGCTCGCCGTCGCGATTTCAAGTCAGCGCCGGATCGCTCGCGACGATCTCTGCGACCGGCACGGCTAACGGCGTCGCGATGTTCACCGTCGATAGCGGCGGCACTCTCGCGGATTGGGCGTACACGCTCGACCCGAGTGGTCAGTTGTCTCCGAGCGTCGCGAACAACGCTCTCGATACGAATGCGAACGGCGTGCTCGGCGTCGCGTCGACCGGCTCGACCGTGCTTGTCGCTTCGCTCTACGGTCGACCGACCGCGACCGGCACTGCGATCTACGCCTTCGACGGATCGCTCGTGACGCCGGCGGCGGTCTCGCGTCGCGATGGCCAATACGCCGCGCCGACGTCGCTCGCGGTCAGCGGCGATGGCTCGCAGATCGCGTTCGTCTCGGTCGATCCGTCGACGTTCGAGGCGACCGGGCACATCCTCGACACGACCGGCAACGACGTCGGCTCGCCGGCGACCGTGATTGCAGCCGCCGCGATGACGAACTACACGTTCATCGCGCCGGCGGGGTCGGGCTACGCGATCTCGTACAGCTCTAACGGTGTCTCGCCGACCGGCACGATGCTCGAGCTACTCGATAACAATCTCAACATCGTCGCCGGCCCGATCGAGACGAGCGACGGCACCGGCGACGCGTACGCCGCGCAAGTCGCGTGGGCCGCGACCTCGAAGGTCTATCTCGCGTCGTGGCACGAGAAGACGGCGACCGATGACGATGATGTGTGGATCGAGATCCTCGGGCCGAACCTCGAGGTGATCGTGGCCGCGACCGATATCGCGCATAGCGCTTCCAACGCGCGCGTCACGAGCGACGGCACTGGATTCTGGGTGACCTGGATGGACTACAGCGTGACGCCCGCGGTGCTCAACGGCGCCTACGTCGCCGCCGATGGCGCGACGACCGCGCGGCCGGTGGCCGGGATGAGTGGAACGCCGGCGCAGTGGGTGATGATCGATCGCGACGGGCAATCGATCCTGGTGTGGACCGCGACCGGCGGCACGGGGCCGGATCTGTCGTTCGACGCCGAGTGCGGCTCGTAGCCTTACTTCAGCTCGAACGAGAACCAGCTGACCAGGCCGCGCTCGTCGACGAGGACTTGAATCGTCGCGAGGCCGAATAGCTTCACCATCGCGCGCGACATCTCGCTCTCGGCGTCGTGCTTGTCGGCGAGGATCAGATCGAACAGCCGCGTGTAGTCGTACTCCATGAACAGCAGCGGCGCGGTGACCGGCGTGCCGCCGAGGATGTCGACCGCGCGCGCGTCGCTGTTCGAGCCCAGCGCGAGCGCGAGTGCGTCGGGGTGCGCGGCGAAGCTGCCGGGAAACCCGAGCAGTGCGGGCAGCGGGTGCGGCTTGCCATCGGCGCTCGCCTCGATCCCGGGGAGCTGAGATGCGACCATCTTTAGCAAATCATCGGCGTGATCCATGCGGATCACTGCGTAGCCGTCGATCTTCTCGGGCTTGCCGGAAAAGCCGTGCGGCATCTGTAGCTCGTTCGCGACGAGGATGCCGCCGTGGATGCCGGTCGCGAACGCCGGCAACGGTGCCGCCCCGATCTCGCCGAGGCTCTGCGCGACGTCGGTCATCCCCGGCACCGGGCAACGCTTGTCGACCTCGCGCAGGTACCCCGACAGCTTGGTCGCGAGACCGCGGGCGTGGTCGACGTTGCCCGAAACGGCGACCGCGAACAGCGGGCGCTGCTCGAGCAACTTGTCGAAGCCGGCGAGTGGCGCGGCGAGCGAGCGCGTCTCAGCGGCGAGATCCGGCGCGAACTCGAGGACGATCCCCATCGCGATCTTGTGCGTCGTGAAGTCGTCGTAGCCGAGGGTGAGCCGCGGTACCTTCGCCGCGATCTCGCCGACGACGCCTTGGCAGCCGGCATCGATCCCGGCGGCGGCGCCGGCGAGCTGACCGACGCGAGCGAGATCGACGAAGCCGACGCCTTGGTCGGAGTAACCGTCGCGCTTCGCGATGTCGCGGAACACCGACGTCGTGATCGATTTCGCCGCTCGTTGCTCGCCGAGGATCAGCGCGAGGTTCGAGTCGATGAACGAGTGCGGCCCCACCGAGACGACGAGCTCGGTCTTGCCGAGCGCGATCAACACGGTCATCGCTTTGAGGTCGAGGGTCCAGTAGCGCCGGTCGCCGCGTTGCTTCGGCGCCGGGAGCGGAACCTCGAGCCGCGCCGCGAGCCGGCCGACGAGCGCGAACACGCGATCGCCGCTCGTGATCTCGAGCCGCATCACCGGATAGGCGCCGAGGCCATACAACGCGAACCGCGCCTTGGTCGAGAATCCGAGCTCGTCGAACCGCTTCGCATCGAGCGGCCCGATCTCGTCGGTGAACGCGCGCCACATCTTCTGCTGGTCCTCGCCCATCTGATCGAAGGCCTTCGACCAGATCGGCTTGATCGCGTCCGACAGCTTCGACATGTAATCGAGCGGGATCGGCTTGAACGTCGCGAACGCGTACGGCGTATCCGACGGGACGAACGCGAGCAGCGGGTTGTCTGCGAACTCGCCATGCGCGCCGGCTCGTGCTCCGGTCGAGTCGGTTGGTTGTTTACCGCCGCAGCCGGCGATCGTCGCGGTGACGAGCATGAGTGCGAGCGCGTGGCGTCGGATCATGCGCGCGACATAACACGGATCGAATGTCAGTTCACGGCGCGCATCGCGGCATCCGAGGCAGCGCTCGCGAGCTGGATCCGGACGCGTACCGGCCGCTCGTCGTCGTCGAGATCGAGATAGATCGGAAACACGCCGTCGCCCCAGCTCGTGAAGAACAGGCAGACCTGCGCACCGGCGACCTCGATCGTCCCGGCGCCGCTTCGACTCTTGCGCGCCGCCCCGAGCGCTTGGAAATGGTGCGAGTGCGGCCGGAAGTCGGTTGCGAGCAGCCAATGATGCTCGGACTTGAGTCGCGCGGCGCGGTCGGCTTTCGCCTCGGCCTCGGCGACGCTCAAGTCGGTCCAGCCGTAGCCCTCCGACATCGACGGCGCGGCCATCACCCTTGCGAGCTCACCGGCGTCGCGGCCCCAGAATACGAAGTCGGCCAGCCCGTCGAGGCTGTCTTCGTGCTGCCAGTGGTCGAGCGCTGCGCGATCCATGCAAACGAGGCGCGCGAAATCGACGCCGGCCTCGCCGAGCTTGCGGGTCGACGCGATCTCGCCGCGCCCGAGCTCGACCGCGACGTGGTCCCAACAATCGGCGTAGCGGCCCTTGCCGACCCTGACGCCAACGACATCGAGCGTGCGATCGCTCGGCGCATCGACCAGCACCAACGCGGGCTCGAGCGCCGCCATCGGCAGGTGACCGACTAGGCCGACGTCGAAGATGGCGAGCTTGCCCGACGGGACGGTGATGCTGCCGATCGTCTCCCGAGCCCCAGTGCT
>CAZDGY010000069.1:7529-14021 GCA_964504685.1 uncultured Kofleriaceae bacterium
GTGCTCGCCTTCTTCTTCGCGGGCGCTGTCCCTCCGTGCGGTTTGTTCGCTTTCGCTTTCGCTTTCGCTTTCGTTCGCTGCGGCTTCTTCGCGCTCTTCTTCTTGGGAGCCGCGCCCCGAAACGCCAAACGCGGCGCCTTTCGGGCACCGCGTTTCGCCGGCTTGGACTTTTTGCGCTTCGTCGTCGCCTTTGCCATCCCAACAGCTTACTGCAGGGTGCCGCTCATCATCACGTAGCCCTCGTCGCCATCGATCGTCAGGTTCGACATCTGGACGCCCATCAGAGCCGGGATCGGGATGCCACCGAGCAGCACGCTGATCTGCTTGATCTGCGCGTCGAGCACCAGCGCGGTCGCGCTCGACAGGTCGTCGTTCGACAGGCGGGTGTTGTTCGCGAAGTTGTCGGTGACGACGTCGACCGCGATGGTCGGGGTGCCGAGCTGCAGCGCGACGCCTTGGCCGTTCGGGGTCGGCACGACGGTGAGCTCGATCGAGGCGTTGATTGCAGTCTGGCCAACCGGCGTGCCCTGCTCGGTGAGCGTCGCCATCATGTCCGGGATGACGAGGCGGAGCTTACCGTTCGACGGGTCGGCGCTGATCATCGGGGGCGAGGTCAGCGAGATGTTCGTGGTGTCGAAGCTGCCACCCGTGATCGGCATCTTGAGGTTGAGTAGGCCGGTCGCCGCGACTTCCGCGAGCAGCTCGTTCGCCAGGTCGCTCGCGATGCCGAGCTGCATGCCGCCGTTCGCGTTGAGCGTCGGCGTGCCGTTGCCGATCGAGACGAAGTTGCCGGTCTTCTCGGTGCCTTCGATGAGCATCATCGTGTTGAGCGTGATGTCGGCTTCGGTCGCGGTGAAGTTGACCGCCGAGGTCGAGACCTGCACGTCGATGGTTTGGCCCAACAGATTGAGCTTCTGCGGACCGCCGAGCGCGCCGAACACCTTGTTGACCATGCCTGGCATGAAGCTCTCGGCGCCCTTCTCGGCGGCCGAAGCGATCAGGCTGTTCATGTCGATCAGGTCGAGGATCGCACCGGGTAGGCCGCTCGCTTGGACGTCGAGGCCTTGGATGTCGACGTTCGGGTTCTGAATCGTGCTGGTGAAGCCCATCATGCCGTTCGCGGTGACCGCGAGCGTGCCAGTGACCGTCACCGAGCTCGCGGTGATCTCGAACGTGTCGCTGCCGTCGATACAAGCGACGTCGTACGTCGCGTGTGCGTGGGTGTCGAGCCCATCGATCTCGATCGAGAACTGCATGCCGCCGACGACCGGGACCAGCGAGATGTGCGCATCGGTCATCGTCAGCGAGTCGACGTACGCCTTCGCACCGAGGCAGCTGCCGCCGGTGTTGAGCATCGGTTGATACGGCGCGAGCAGGGTCGAGAAATCCTCGGCCTTGATCAGCGTCTCGGCCGCCGTGCTGATCTTCGCGAACGCTTGGGTCGAGATCGCGGTGGTGATCGCGTTCGGGATCATCGAGCCTGCGGTCATCGCCGTGCCGGCTTCGACCGAGCGAGTGTCGTCGGCCTTACCGCCGGCCTTGTCGGTCGCTTCGGTGTGGATGAGCGTCGCGCCTGCTTCGACCATCACCGTCGCGGTGAACGAGCCGTCGGCGCCAACCGTCGCGGCGACGTCGTTGACCATGACGCCGGTGATCGGCGTGCCCTCGGGGTTCGGCGCAACCGTGCCGGTGACCGTCACGTTTCCGGGCGCGCCCTGGATCAGGCTGCGTGCCGGCGACGTCACGGTCAGCACCGGCGGGTCCGGCAGCGGGGCCGGGGCACTGGTGCAAGCCGAAGCCGCGAGGAGCGAGATGCCGGAGGCGATGAAGAGGTTGCGCATGGCTGACTTCCCATTCAGCAAGGGCGGGGCCAGATCCGGGAGCAATGTCGGCATTGCGCTCACCTCTGCGAACCACAACAGATCGAGTCGGTTAGCCGAGGACAGCCGGCAACGCGTCGCGTCGAAGTCCGCGAGGTGCCTACTGGATCTTCCAGCTAGCCGGGGTCAGCGGCGACCTCCCGTGGCTGATCGATTAGCCAGGGATTCGAGGCCCGCGGGCCTACCCCAGGGTGACCTTGGGGATGCCGCGGTCGGTCAAGAGCGTGGCCACGCGCTGACGCAGGTCGCCTTGCAAAACGATCGTTTCTCCGTCGACGGCGCCGCCGCAGCCGAGCGCTTGCTTGAGCTCCTTGCACCACGACTCGAGCTCGGACGGGCTGATCCCGAGCTTGTCTACGATCGTCACTTCTTTGCCGCGGCGCTGTTTGCGCTCGAGCCGCACGACCGCGCGCGCCGGTGGCTTTTTTGCGGGAATCGTCGTCGGAGAAGGCGCAGTCGTCGTCGGAGAACGGCCTGCCGGCAGCTGCGCGCGCAGCGCGTCGAGTGCGGCGAACGGGTTGTCGGTCTTCTTCGGCATTCGCGTGCACTGTCGTACATCGTCGTCGAAAAACCACAGCTGGAATCGTCGTTTCTTGTCTTTACGAATCCGTCTTTGGGATCCGAGAATGTAATTACGATGGGCACTTCCTCTGGCAGAGATCCTGTGGTGAAGACCGGCGACGTCATCGAAGGGCGTTACCGGATCATTCGAACTCTAGGTGAGGGTGGGATGGGGACGGTGTTCCTCGCAGAACACGCGCTGATCAAACGGCGCGTCGCAATCAAGATTCTCCATCCTGAATTAGCGACGGATGCGAACGTAATCGAGCGCTTCATGAACGAAGCGCGTGCCGCCGGCACGCTCGGTCACCCGAACATCGTCGAATCGACGGACATGGGTTTCACGCCCAACCATGTGCCGTACATCGTGTTCGAGTACCTCGAGGGGACGCTGCTCACCGACGAGATTTATCGCGTCGGCGGATTACCGGTTCGCCGCGCGATTCGCGTCGCTTCGCAGATCGCATCGGCGCTCCAAGCCGCGCACAACGCCGGCATCGTTCACCGCGATCTCAAGAGCGACAACGTCTTCCTGACCGATAAGGACGACGCGCTCGACCACGTCAAGGTGTTGGACTTCGGCGTGTCGCGGTTCATGGAGACCGACGAAGCGCAGCGCAACATGGTGATCGGCACGCCGGAGTTCATGGCGCCCGAGCAGATCACCGACCCGGGCTCGGTCGATCGTCGCGCCGACGTCTACGCCCTCGGCGTCATCCTGTACGAGATGCTCACCGCGCGCCGGCCGTTCTCGCAAGAGGATGATCCGCGCCAGCTCATGCATCGGATCGTCCACGAGGTGCCGCCGCCGCTGCAGCGTCCGGAAGTCCCGGTCAAGCTGCAGGAGATCATCCTGACGAAGCTGCTCGCAAAGGACCCGGCGCACCGCCTGCCGACGATGAACGACGTCGAAGCCGCGCTCGAGACCTTCCTGACCCGCAGCGATGGCAGCTCGGCTCGCCGTCGCGCGCAGCCGACCGGCGCGCCCGATGCGCGGACGTCGGGCACGATCCCGCCGCCGTCGAAGATGCTCAACACGCCGTGGCCGCCCGGCAAAGTCGACACGCTCGATCAGACCGGCGGCTCGATGATGAACAGCGTCGCCCTACCGAATGCACCGTCGGCGCGCAGGCCGATCGCGCTGTACGCGGTCGCTGGCATCGGCGTGATCGTCGGTGGCCTCGGCCTCGCGATGGGTCTGCGCGGCGGTGGCAGCTCCGACACGAGGACCGCAGCGAACACGCAAGCGCCGACGACGCAGCAACCGCAGCCCGGTGCGGCGATTCCGCAGCGGTCGTCCGAGGTCCAGAAGGTCGAGGTCCAGATCGATGCCGATGCGCCGAACTCGCGCGTCGTGTTCCGTCGCCGCGTGGCGGCTGCTCCGGCGACGCAGCTGGTGTCGCCGAGCGATATCGTCGAGCTCGTCGAGGTGTCGGCGCCCGGCTACAAGACCGCGCGTTACTGGCTGACGTTCGATCGTCCGACCCACCTCAAAGCGCACCTGACGAAAGGCAACGGCTCGTCGGAAGCGACTGAAGAAGACACGCTCGCCGCACTCGGCGAGGTCAGCGGCAACACGTCGCCGGTGAT
The DNA here is from genome assembly GCA_964504685.1 of uncultured Kofleriaceae bacterium. Lineage (GTDB taxonomy): Bacteria > Myxococcota_A > Polyangia > Haliangiales > Haliangiaceae > JABFXX01. The sequence continues at coordinate 11,561 of CAZDGY010000069.1, forward strand.
GCCGTCGATCGCAGCGGCGCTGCCCCAGGTGCCGGCCGCAGCGGCGGTCGCGGTCAAGGCCGAGCCGAAGAAGGCCGACGTGGTCGCGAGCGCGGCTGTGCCGACGCCTTCGCCGCGTACGGTGGAAGCGCGTACCGCGCCCGCGCCGACGATGGCGCCGCGCAAGATCGGCCGCGGTGGTGCGGAAGTGCCGCCGGCTGACAATCTGGTCGCGACGATGTCGGTGCCCGACGCGCCGGCGATGAAGGCGCGCGCGATCGAGCGGCCCGAGCCCGAGGCGGTGCAGCAAAAGGCCGAACCGATTCAGGCGAAGTCCGAACCGACCCCGGCGAAAGAAGAGCCGAAGGCAGAGCCGGCGAAGATCGAGGCGACGCAGCCGAAGGCCGAGCCGGCGGCGATGCCGGCCGAGCAGCCGAAGCCGCAGACGACTCAGCCGACGATCGACAACGGCACGGTGACCGCGGTTGTCGGTCAGCACCGCCCCGAGGTGCTGAAGTGCTTCGCCGACGGTAAGAAGAAGAACCCGGCGATGAAGGGCACGCTCAGCCTGCAGCTCCAGGTCGACGCGAGCGGCAAGGTCCACCGCGTTCAAGTCCAATCGACGCTCGGCGCACCGCTGGTCGCCGCGTGCGTCGTGAAGTCGGCGAACGCGTGGCACTTCCCGAACCGCGCGGGCGGCGATCTCGCGACGGTCAGCTACCCGTTCACGATCAACTGAACGCGAGCGTGTGATCCTCGGCGTAAGCGATCCGTCGCTTACGCCTTTCGCATTTTCGGCGCGTGCACGTGCACGTCGACGATCGCTCGTACGCGCTAGAGCGAGCGCTTCGCGCGGCTGCCTTGCGAGGGCGCCGCGGACCCGCTCCGCGGGTACGCGCGAGGCGGGCCCGGCGAGGCGAGGCGAGAGGAGGTTTGCCCCTGGTCGGACCGCCGACGTTAACGCTTCCACTCGCGCTGATGTTTTTCCACGGTGTAAGGTCCGCGCGGTGAAGATCGTCCTCGGACTCGCTGCTCTGATCGCATGCGGAGACAACCTGCCAGCGACGCTGCCCGAAGTCACCGATGCGGTCGCCTACGTCGATCCGACGATCGGCACCGGCGGGTTGGGCTTCGCGTATGGCAGCTGCTTCGTCGGCGCGGCGGCACCCCACGGGCTCGCGAAGCCGGCGCCAGATACCGACGGCGAGTTCGGCACGGTCGCGTTCCAGCACTTCTCCGGCTACTACTCGGACGACAACAAGATCCAAGGCTTCTCGTCGCTGCACTTGCACGGCACCGGCGCGACCGACTACGGCGTGCTATCCGTAATGCCGACGCTCGCATTCGATCCGACGAAGACGACCGTCGTCGCTTACGAGATGCCGTTCGACAAGTCGGACGAGCATGCGACCGCGGGCGACTACCGCGTGACGCTGGCCGACGGCATCGCGGTCGAGCTCACGGCTACTCAACGCGTCGCGGTCGAGCGGTTCACGCTGCCGAGCGCGGGCGCGCTCGTGCTCGATCTGTCGAAGGTGCTCGACGGCGGCACGGTCGACGCCGCCCAGCTCGCGATCGACGACAGCGCGCACGAGATCACCGGGTCGCTGCATCATCTCGGTGGCATGTCGTCGGGCTACGGCGGCTACACCGTGTACTTCGTCGCGCGCGCGGCGCAGCCGTGGACCTCGCACTACGCGTGGGCGAAAGGCTCGCCGGCCGATGCGAATGCGACGAGCGAGCAGGGCACTGCGGTCGGCGCTGCGATCGCGCTGCCGGCCGGCGATTTCCAGCTCGCGATCGGGTTGTCGCTCGTGTCGGCCGAAGGAGCGCGACGAAACCTCGACAGCGAAGTGCCGACGATCGACGTCGATGTCGTCGCCGAGCAGACGCGCGCGGCATGGAGCGACAAGCTCGATCGCGTCAAGCTCACCGGCGGCACGCTCGCGCAGCGCCGCACGTTCTACACGAGCCTCTATCACACGTTCTTGATGCCCAGCGTGATCGGCGACGTCGACGGGACGTATCAGCTGGTCGGCCAACCAGCGCTCGTCGCGAGCGGCTGGCACCAGATGTCGGATCTGTCGCTGTGGGACACGTATCGCACGGTCGCGCCGCTCTACGCGTGGCTCGCGCCCGAGTCGGCGCGTGATACGGCGCGGTCGCTCGTCGGGTTTGGCGATGGCCTCGGCGCGTATCCGAAGTGGCCGCTCGCGATCGGCGAGACTGGCACGATGCTCGGCGCATCGGCCGAGATCATCCTTGCCGACGCCACCGCACGTGGCGTGCCGGATGCCGGCGGCGATCTCGCCTACGCGCAACTGCGCGCTGCAGCGATGGATCCGAACGCGCCGGCCGCAAGTCGCGGCGGTCGCGGCGACGTCGTGCCGTACATGAAGTACGGCTACGTGCCGCGCTCGATCGCGAGCTCGGTCAGCGAGACCACCGAGTATTCGCACGACGACTTCGCGCTCGCCCAGCT
>CAZDGY010000070.1:0-13893 GCA_964504685.1 uncultured Kofleriaceae bacterium
GCCGTGCGGGACCGGTCACCCTCCCCGGCGGCCCCGCCGAGCTCCACGATCTACCGGGCACGTACAGCCTCAACGCGCGCAGCGCCGAGGAGCAGATCGCGCTCGATGCGTTGATCGGCTTGCGCGGCACGCCGAAGCCCGACGCTGCGATCGTTTGCGTCGACGCGACGCAACTCGCGCGCTCGCTGTATCTGCTGCTCCAGATCCAGGAGCATGGTACGCGCTGCGTCGTCGCGCTGACGATGGTCGATGAGGCCGGCGCCGCCGTCCCCGACGCTCGCAAGCTCTCGGCGCTACTCGGCTGCGAGGTCATCCCGGTCACCGCTCGCACGCGCCGTGGGTTGCCCGAACTGCTCGCCGCGGTCGATCGCGCCGTCCACGGCGACGCGCGACCGTTGTGGCGCTGGCAGCCATCCGCCGAGCTGCGGGCTCACCTCGACGTCGTCCGCGCCGCGCTCCCCGCCGATTGGCCGAGCTCCGACGCCGTCGCGTTGTGGGCGCTGACCTGCATCGAAGACGGCGACGATGCCGACGAGCTCCACGGCATTCCTCCCGAGCTGCGCGCCGCGGTCCTCTCGCGTGGCTTCGGCGCGGTCCACGACGACGAGCCGGTGCTCGCCCGCTGGGCCTGGCTCGATCGCGAGGTCGCCAAGCTCGCGACCAAGCGGCCCGATCGCAGCCTGACCGAGCGCATCGATCGCGTGCTCATGCATCGCACGCTCGGCTTCCTCGCGTTCCTGGGCGTGATGGGCGCGTTGTTCATGGCGTTGTTCGCCGGCGCGGCCCCGCTGATCGACGCCATCGATCACGGCGTCAAAGCGGGCGGCGCCGAGCTGCGCGCGCTGATCGGCCACGGCATCTTCACCGACTTCATCGTCGACGGCGTGATCGCCGGCGTCGGCGCGGTGCTCGTATTCCTGCCGCAGATCTTGATGCTGTTCCTGTTCCTCGGCTTTCTCGAAGACTGTGGTTACCTCGCGCGCGTCGCGTATCTGATGGATCGCGTGATGCGCGGGATGAACCTGCACGGGCGAGCGTTCGTGCCGATGCTGTTCGGCTTCGCGTGCGCGGTGCCGGCGGTCACCGCGACTCGCACGATGGAGCGCCGGCGCGATCGCATCCTGACGATGATGGTCATCCCGCTGATGACCTGCTCGGCGCGGCTGCCTATTTACACGTTGCTAATAGGCGCGTTGATTCCGGCCGCGCGCGTTACCCAGGCGCTGCTGATGGTCGGGATGTACGCGTTCAGCATGACGACATCGCTCGCCGCGGCGTGGGTGATGTCGAAGACGGTCAAGCCGCTCAAGGCGAAGCGCCTGCCGTTCTTGATCGAGTTGCCGCCATATCGCTGGCCGCGGATTCCCGACGTGCTTCGCATGATGTGGTCGAAGACCTCGATGTTCCTGCGCGAAGCCGGCACGATCATTCTCGCGTGCTCGATCGCGCTGTGGGCGCTGCTCTATTTCCCCCGCGACTTGCCGAAGGGCGCGCCCGACTACGCCGCGCAGATCGAACAGGCTCCGAACGACGACGCGAAGGCGGTGATCGAAGCGCAGCGCGATGCTGCGCATCTCGAGGCTAGCTACGCCGGCCGACTCGGCCACGCGATCGAGCCCGCGCTGCGCCCGTTGGGCTTCGACTGGAAGATCGGTGTCGGCATCATCGGCGCATTCGCGGCGCGCGAAGTGTTCATCTCGACGCTCGGCATCGTCTACGCGGTCGGCAGCGAAACCGACGCGCAATCGCAACCGCTGCGCAACGCACTGCAGAGCGCGAAGCGTGGCGACGGGCGCACCGCCTATCCCCCGCTGGTCGCGCTGTCGCTGATGGTGTTCTTCGCGCTCGCGATGCAGTGCATGTCGACGCTCGCGGTCGTTCGCCGCGAGTCCGGCAGTTGGCGCTGGCCCGCGTTCTTGTTCACGTACATGACGGTGCTCGCGTACATCGTCAGCATGGCCGTCTATCAGGGCGGCAAGTTGCTCGGCTTTGCCGGCTGAGCGAGCAACTCGGCGATCTTGCCGTCGAGCGCGGTGAAGTCGCCGACCCCGACTTGCTCGTAGCGCACCACGCCGGCGCGATCGATGACCATCAGCGTCGGCAGGCCTTGCACGAGGTACGCGCTCGCGATCGCGTCGTCGGGATCGCTCGCCAGCGTGTAGCCGATGGGGTTCGTCCTCAAGAACTCGTTGACCGTCGCGGCATCTTCGTCGGTAACGCCGATGATCCGCAGCCCTTTCGTCGCGTACTTCGTGGACAGCCCGTCGAGGTGCGGCATCGACATCCGACACGGCCCGCACCACGTCGCCCAGAAATCGACGATCACGACGTCGCCCGCGAGATCCGCAAGCTTCGGCGAGCTCGTGCCAGCGATCCGAGTGAGCGCGAACGACGGCGCCGGATGATCGACGAGGCCATGCTGCAGCGCACTGATCTCCGGGCGCGGCGCCGGCGTGACGTGGAGCGTGACCTCTTTGCCCGCGCGATCGACCGTGACCGCGAACGACGCGCCTCGTTTCGACCGCGCCATCGTTTCGCGAAACTTGGTGACCTCGATAGGCTGACCGTCGAGCTTCTTGATCTCGTCGTTAGCTCGAAAGCCGGCGAGGTCGGCCGGCGAGTCTTTGTAGACGCGATCAATCGTCGCGCCGCTCGGATGAAAGCCGACGCCGATCCACTGCGGATCCGCAGGCTCGCGCGGCGGATCGGGCGGGGGTCGATCGAGCCGGCCGGGCGCGATCGCGACGTCGAGCTCCGGCACGTAATGAGCCATCATGTCTACGTTGGACGACTCGCTCTCCGAAATGTCGTCGTGCTCGATCACCTTGCGCACGACGAAGCTGCTCTGATCGATCCAGATCGTTCGCGTTTGGCCTCGACCGTCGCCCGTGATCTTCCAGCACGGATGCCCATCGACCGGCTCGACGCCCTGGACCTGCGCGTGATCGATGTGGCTGAGCAACGGAGGCTCGTTGCGCAGCTCGCCGAGTGCAAGTCCGGAAAGATATTTCGTGAGGATGTTGAAGCCGCCGAGCTTTTCGGCAGCTGGCTCGGGGTCGGTATCACCGCTGATTTGAGTCGCTTTCCCACCGTCGGACCAGACGACGAGCGGATGGCTCATCTCGGTACCTTGGTACTCGAGCCGCGACCGACCGCGCCGCTCGTAATCGGTGCGGACCGTGCCGGTCATGGTCTGCGTCTTGCCGTTCGCGTGAAACGTCGCCGCGATGTCGCCGTGGTCGACGTACGTCGTCGCCGACTCGTAGGCGTGGCGCATCGCCGCAAACAACTCTGCCGGCGTCGGCGCGGGCTTCGGCGCAACCGGGTGCGCGCACGCCGACAACAATGCGACTACCGCTATCCGCGCGCTGTTCACGCCGAGATCATAGCAGCCGTTCTCGCTACGGCTTGGCCGGCGGCGGCTCGTCGGTCGAGATCGGGTGGATCGCGACGCGAAAATGCGCGTCGTACGTCAGCTTCTCGGTGCTGATCGAAGTGCCGTCGACGTGGCTGATCACCTCGCGGATTCGATGATCGGCTTGATCGATCCACACCTCGTACCGACCCGCCGTGATGTGCCAGCACGAGACGCCATCGCGCGGTTCCACGCCGACGAGCTTCGGGTGATCGAGCTGCGTGAGCTCGGAGTCGCCGTACGCCCACTGCTTGAACGTCAACAGCTCGAAGTCGTCGGTCGTGAGGTTCATCGGCCGATCGGACAGCGGGATCTCCATCGTGCCGACGACCAGCCGACTGTTCGCGCCATCGGACCAGGCGACGGCGCCACCGCTCTCCATGCGAAACGCGCCACGCGCGACGCTCGCAATGTGGAAGTCGCTCTTGCCTCGCTCCTCGCCGGTGGCGTCGGCGACCGTCCTGACCGAGCCGTCCTCGGCGAACGTCGCGAGCTTCGCGTACGCCTCGGCCATACCGTGCAACACCTGCTCGACCGTCTCGATGCTGGCGACCCCGTGATTGCCGACCACCGTCGGCTGGCTCGCACCACACGCAAACAGGAATACGAACGCGAGCTTCATAGCAGTCCCGTCAGCACGTCCATCGCATCGACCGCGAACGACGCGACTTGCTTCGTCGACTCGAACGCCTTGAGCGTCTGCTGGATGTGCTCGGCCGAGTGCAGCGCCGACACCATCAAGCGAATGCGCGCCTCGCCTTCGGGCACGACGGGGTAGCAGAGCCCGTGGCAGTAGATGCCGCCGTCGTAGAGGATGTTGATCGCCTCGCGCAGGATCTCGTAGCGACCGAGCTCGACGACGAGCAGCGGATGCTCGCCGGTGCCGAGCACGCGGAAGTTGCGTTCGACCAGGCCGTCCCACAGCGCCTTCACGTTGTCGCGCAGGCCGGGCAACGGCGCTTCACCGCTCTCGAGGATCTGCAGCGCCGCCATCGCGACCGCAGCCATCGGCGGCGGCAACGCGGCGGAGAACATGTACGGCGATGACTTCTGGCGCAGCCAATCGATGATCTCGCGCGGGCCCGCCGCGAAGCCACCCGTCGCGCCGCCGAGCGCTTTGCTGAACGTGCCGGTGACGATGTGGACGCGATCGGTGACGCCGGCGTGACTCGCGCTGCCGCGGCCGCGATCGCCGAGCACGCCGAGGCCAAGCGCATCGTCGACGACGACCAGCGCGTCGTACTTCTCCGCGAGATCGCAGATCGCGCCGAGGTCGGACAGCCGGCCGGTGAACGGATGTACGCCGTTCGTGACGACCGCGCGGAACCGCGCCCAGCGCGAACGCCGCAAGATGTCTTCGAGGTCATCTGGATCGTTGCTGCGAAACGTCACGAGCCGCGCACCGGCGAGCCGCGCACCTTCGGCGAGGCTCGGATGGACGCCGCCGTCGCAGATGATGCAGTCCTTGGCGCCGAACAGCGGAGCGAACACCCCGATGTTCGCGTGATAGCCCGAGCCGTAAAGGATGACGTCCTCGACTTTGAGAAAGCCGCGCAGCCACTCTTCGAGCTCTTTGTGGATGTCGAGCGTGCCGCACATCACCCGTTGCGACGACAAGCCGACGCCGTACTTGCGCACCGCATCGATCGCCGCCTGCTGCAGCTGAGGATCGACCGATAGCCCGAGAAAATCGTGCGTCGTGTAGTTCACGACCGGCTGGCCCTCGCGGCCGTCGACCATGCCGCCCGCGGCCATGCCTCCCGAGCGCGAGAACACGACCTCGCGTTTGTAGAGGCCAGCTTGCTTGAGCCGATCGGTCTCGGCGCGAACGAGATCACGCAATGCCTGACTCATGGCGCGCCTCCTACGTACCAGACCAGCGCCGCGACGCAACGCGCATACGGCAGGCTCGGAATGCAGTCCGTGGCGCCGGGCTCGCAGACGTGGATCGCGGCGTCGCGTTTCGTGCATAGCTCGTCGATCGCGTGCGCCTCGTCGCTGGCCCCTGCGAGCACGAGCTCGGCGGCGAGCACGGCGTAACGGCGGCGCAGCTCGGCCGCGAGCGCGACGCGATAGTCAGCGCTGCCACGCAACAACCGAACGCGCGTGACCTCGTCGACGAACGCGTCGACGGAGCGCAAGTTCGTGACGATCACGTCGGCCGCGGCGATACACGAGGCGTCGCCGGCGCACTGCGCGCGGGCCGCGTCGATCAGACACGCGATCGTCGGAGCGGCGCTATCGGCGTGACATTGCGTGCGCGCGGCGGCGTAGATCTTCGCGTCGAGTGCATCGCGGGCGCTGCCGAGCTGCTGCACTGCGGTCAGCGCGCGAGCGACGTAGCCCGCGCGATCGGGCGCGGCCGCAGCCGCCGTGGCGAGCATGACGACGAGCGCGAGCGACTTCACAGCCGACCTCGTTGCGCGAGATAGCCGCGGCGAAATGTTTCGACGAACGCATGGAGATGACGCTCGAACGGGTACACCGCGACCAGGTCGGGGCGATCGAGCGGCCAGCGCGAGCCCGCAAACGGATCCGCAAAGGTGAGCGCGTCGAGCCGAGTGAGCGAGAAGTCGTCGCCGTCGAGCTCGGCCGGCGTCGGTGCCGCGCTGTGCGGTGCGGGCAACACGGTCGAGCCGCCGAGCATCGCCGCGAGTGCGAGGTAGACCTCGATCGGGCCGTCGCCGGTCGGCTTGATCGCTGCGATGCCGACCTCGCGCACGCTGACCGTCTCGCCCGCGATCTGTACGGTCGTGCCGGTCGCGGGCTTGCCCGCACCGACCGAAAGGCACGCGAAGCTGACGATCGCGTCGGCGGCGGGCGGAGCAAGCGGTGGCGGGCGACCGAGGCGCTTCGCGAGCTCGCCGAGCTCGAGCTGACGCTTGCGGCGATCGAGCACCGCGCCGACGCTCGCGCTCGCAAACGTGCTCGGTGCCGCGCGCAACGCGGTGCACGCATCCGCCGGCGCATCCCAATGGATCGTGTAGTCGTTGCAGCTCGCGGTCGTACCAAAGCGCGTCGCGAACAACAGCTGGCCGAGCACGTGCTCGACGACGCGCGACTCGTCACCCGCTTGCCAGCTCGGCCACAGCGGCAAGCTCGCGAACCTCGTCGAGCAGCGCGGCTCGCCGGTGAAATGCTCGGTCAGCTTCGTCGGATGCGGATCGGGCAAGTTGATCCAGATGTGATGTGCCGCGTGCGGGCTACCCGCGATCGCGTGATGGATGTCCGCGACGAGGCCGCCGAGGTAGTCGACGTGCGTGCGAACGTCGTCGATTCGATGCTCGAGCCGAGCGATCGGCGACTCCGCGATCGCATTGCCGAACGCGCCGCCGAGCCGACGCGCTGCGAAATGCAGGAACGGCTCGTCGAGCTGACGGCGTTCGCACACGTCGGACTTAGTCGCGACCGGTGCGTCTGGAGTCGCGACTGCGAGCTTCGGCGCACACGAGCCGAGCGTCTTCGCGTAGCCGAGTTGGAACGCGCGCTTGACGAGTGCACAGCCAGGTTGCTCGACCGGCTCGGGCGCTGGCGCCGCTCTGACCTCGGGCGCCGCGGCGACCTTCGGCAAGCAGTAGCGCGACGGTGATGGGGTCGCGAGCTCGCTTGGCAGTGCCGCGAGCTTGGCGGCCGCGTGATTGCCGAGCGCGCTGACCGCGACGCACGCGATGCCGACGAACAACAACCCGCGCTGCGCGAACGCGGGCAGCTCGCGAGGTACGACACCCTCCACGATCGCGAGCCGGCGCGCTTGCAGCGCGATCGCGGTGCGGCTCGCGACCGCCGGCTGCCACCCTTGCATCACGAGCGCGGTGCCGAGTGCGGCGATAAGGCCGATCGTCCAACACGCCGGTGCGCCGAGATGCGCGAGATGCTCGGGTGCGAGAACGCCGCGCACGCCCGCGATCGCGACGAGCAACGCCGCTATCGCAATCGCACTCGCGCTCTTGAGCCCGAACCCGGTCATTTCGCTTCGGCAGCCGGCGTCTTGCCGACGACAAGATCTTCGATCGTGATCCGCCGATTCTTGGCGCGCGCCGCTTCCTTGTCGCCCGCGACGCTTTGCGCCGGCGTGTTGTCGGCGTGGGTACACAGGATCACGTGATCCGGCAGCTCCTTCGAGTGCTTCTTGATCTCTTCGTACACCGCGTAGGCGCGCTGATAACCGAGCTCGAGGTTCTTGTCTTTGGGGCCCACGTCGTCGGTGTGGCCATGGATGACGAGCTTGCGATCGGCGAGCCCGCCTTGATCGAAGCTCAACACCCCGCTCGCTTCGTCGCCGAACAGCTTGTCGAGGATCGCTTTGCCGTCGGGCGCCATCGCGATCTGGCCGGACGCGAACAATACGTCGCCCGGCAAGTCGACCATGCGCGCGGTCTGATCGCCCATGCCGACGCCGGTGCCGAGGTTCTGTGTCTTCAACACCTTCGTGCCGTGCTCTACTGCCCAGACGAACACGAAGAACGCCATGATCTGGGTCATCAGATCGATGTAGATGATCGACCACAGCGCGCCGTGACCGCGCTTTCCGGACGGACGCGTGCGGCGTCTCATGCGGCGATCTCGATCTCCGCGCCGTTCTCGACCAGCACGTCGAGCGAGTGCACGAGGATGTCGTAGTCGTACTCGAGCGCCTTGATCCGCTGATCGAACCGCGACGCCATGCTCATGTAGACCGACGCCAAGATCGCGCCGAACAACGTGCACTGCAGCGAGATCGCGAGCTCGGGCGCGAGGTTCTCGACCGAGGTGTTCGAGCCGAGTCGATCAAACATCCCGATCAGGCCGATGACCGTGCCGATGAGGCCGAACAGCGGCATCACGTTCGCGACGAAGTCGAGGTGCGCGTGCAAGTGGTCGTACAGCTCGCGGCAGTCGACGTAGTACTGGTGCGCGACGTACTCGGCGTACTCCTTGCCCTTCTTGCGCTTGAGCACCGCTTGGATCTCGCGGACTAGCGGGTTGTCGGGGAGCTTGGCTTTCGTACCGGGCTCGATCGGACCGACTTTGATCCAGCCGGCGTCGTCGCGCTTCATGTAGAGGAACTTGCGTAGCGCGGTCACGGTGTCTTGCACGTGGGTCGCGTTGCGGATCAAGTGGCGACCGGAAAAGAACACGGTGAACGATGCGCGCACGAGCTTGCCGAGCTCGCCGCCGGCCGAATAGACGAGCAACGCGAACGACACGAGCAACATCGCAAGGAAGTAGCTCTCCGCGACGAAGAACACGATCGCGACGGTGAACACCGCTGCCGCGCCGATCAATCCAAGCGCGCCAGCACCGGCGCTCTCTTCGCCGAGTGCGAGGCCATCGGCTGCCTGACTACTTTGTTTGGCCATGGTCGTTACCTTCCATCCGTTGCGCGTACACGCTGCGATAGCGAACTGCATCGACGATCGCGAACAGCGCACCACCGGCGAGCGCGACTGCCGCCCCTGCGAACACGACGCGCTGCCAGCGCGGTGCACGCACCGGCGCGACGTCGGCGACCGGGCGCGCGAGATTCGCGAGTCGCACCAAGCGCTGCCGCAATGCCGGCTCGGTCGTCGCCGCGATCATGTCGCGCGACGCGGCTTCGAGCTCGGGCGCATACGCGCGTGCGGTGAGCATGTCGTCGCGGCGCAACGCGCGCCAGCCGAGGTACTGGACGAGATGGTGGCGCGCTCCGCCTAGCGCGGCGTGGAGGTCGTCGATGACGAGCGCTTTGCGCGGCCGCTTGCGTGCGACGAGCCGCAGCGTGGCTTCGCGATCGTCGCCGCGTTGGATCGTCGCGAGCGCGGCGACGAGCGCACCGAACAGGAAGTCGCGATCGCCCGGGTCGGTGCCGTCGTAGCCGTCGCCGGATTCCCAGTCGAGCCACATCGGATCGTCGTGCGGGCGATAGCTCGTGCGCGGATCAAGCGCGACGGGCTCGATCACCCCGGCGGTCGTCGGTGGCTCGCCGAACAGCTCGCGTTCGGCTTCGCCGTAGTCGGTGAGCTCTCGCGGTTGGCGCTGCTCCGCGGTCGCGAGCACCGCGTCGGCCGCGGTCGCCATCACCAGGCCGGCGTTCCATTGCGACCAATGCAACGTCGAAACGCGCGGTGCAGCGTAGTCGTGCGGTCGCCCCGCCGGCGCGAGTGCGAGCTCGAGCAGCTGCGTCGGAATCACGATGCGGGACGTCGTCGCGCCGCCGCCGTAAACCGAGAGATCATCGCCGCCGGCGTCGAGCTCGACGCGCGCGAGCAGCGGTTCGTTTACTGGCAAGCCGTTGCGATGCAAGTAGCCTACGAGGTAGCCGCGAACCGCCGCGGGCCAGCCGCGAGCGTCGGCCTCGGCGTCGATCAAACGATCGTCGAGTGCGAGCGCGGCGACCGCGAGCGCGTTGCGTGCAGTGGCGCGCGCGACGAGCAACGCGACCGGGACTCCGACTGCGAGCGACTCATCGCCAAGCGCGAAGTACGCGATCACGCCGACCGGCGCATACATCGCGATGGCGATCGCGAGCTGGCGCCCGGCGAGCACGAACCATGCGACGAGCACCCGAGCGAGCTCGTCGTGATCGACTCGGCCGAGCCCGACGATCGGCGGGAACGCGAATGGAATGAACACTGCCGCGAAAGCGCCCCACGCAGCGCCACCCGCCGCAGCGACGAGTCCACCGCCGCCGCTGGCCGCAAGGGCGATCGCGGCGCCGGACAGCACGAGGCCGCCGATCGCGGAGCGTCGCAGCGCGGGCAACGCGAGGATGCGGCGACGACCATCGCGCAATCGCCGTGCACCGATCGCGAACGGAAGCGCGAGCAGCCCGCACGCGAGCAGCGCGCACAACGCGACGCCGCCGACTCCCGGTGGCGCGATCGCCGCGTCGATCTCACGCTCGCTCGCAGTGCGCACGAGCCGATGCAACTGATCGCGCAGGATGCCGGCGAGCTTCGCGCGGTCGATCGCAGGGCCAAACGCGATCGTGCCGGCGACCGGTGGTGGTGCGCCCGGCCACGATGCGCGCAGCTCGTAGCGCAGCGAGCTCGCGGTCAGCGAGCCGTGCAGCGTGATGTCCGCACCGGCGGGCACGACGCCGATCTTGTCGTCCGCGAGATCGCTGGTCAGGGTCGCGGTCAGCGCCTCGGCGCGCCAGCCACCGTCGATAGAACCGCGCCGCCCATCGGCGGCGGACAAGCCCCCGGCGTCGAGAGTGATCGCGAGCGTGTGTGGTGGGGCTGCAGCCGCCGGCGCAGCGCCGATCATCAGCGCGGTCGCGATGCCCAAGGCTTTCATCCCGCGCGATCGCTAACACGCCCCTCCCACACCGCCGGTTGACAAAGTGAACACCGTCCCCACTCAAGCTCCCAAGATGACTGCGGTTTGCAAATACTCCCGGTTGACAAGAATTCCTGGCGTCCTCCGGTGTCGATCTCGATGGCTCTCGTTCGACTGATCGGCGAAAAGGAGAACCGCGATGCAATACCTGCTGCTGATCTACGCGAACGAGAAGTCTTTCGGGGCTCTGCCCAAGGCCGAGCTCGACAAGATGATGGGCGAGTACAACGCGCTGACCGAGGATCTGAAGAAGACCAAGGCGTATGTCGGTGGAAACCGGCTCCGCAATGTCGACACCGCGACGACGGTGCGGATCCGCGAGGGCAAGACGCAACTGACCGATGGCCCGTTCGCGGAAACGCGCGAGCAGCTCGGCGGCTATTACCTGGTCAACGCGGCGAGCCTCGACGAGGCGACGAAGATCGCGGCGCGGATTCCCGGCGCCCGAATCGGATCGATCGAAGTTCGCCCCATTTTCGGGGAGTAAGCTCGACGCGTGCAGGGCGCCGCCGCGATCGCCGACGTGTTTCGCGCCGAGCGGGCGCGCGTGCTCGCGACCGCGATTCGCGTGAGTCACGGCGACTTCGAGCTCGCCGAAGAAGCGGTGCAAGATGCGTTCGAGGCCGCACTCGCGCGTTGGCCGCGCGAAGGCATTCCGGCCGAGCCGCGCGGTTGGCTGATCGCGGTCGCGCGCAACAAGGCGGTCGATCAGATTCGCCGTCGCATCAAGTTGCGCGAGCTCACCGCCGACCCGCTGCCGCCCGAGCCCGCGATCGTCGATGAGCCGGCCTCGGTCGCCGATGATCGGTTGCGCCTGATCTACACGTGCTGCCATCCCGCGCTCGCAGCGGAGGCGCAAGTCGCATTGACGCTGCGCACGCTCGGCGGACTGACGACCGACGAGATCGCACGTGCATTTCTGACGTCGCCCGCGACGATGGCGCAGCGACTCGTGCGCGCGCAGACCAAGATCCGGGACGCGAAGATCCCGTACGAGGTGCCCGAGACTTCCGAGCTCGCGGGGCGCACCGACGCCGTGCTCGCGGTCGTCTACTTGGTATTCAACGAAGGTTACGCAGCGACCGCGGGCGACGCGTGGTTGCGCAAGGACCTGTGCCGCGAAGCGATTCGGCTCGGCCGGCTGCTGGTCGAGCTCGGCGCCACCGGCGACGCGATCGGTTTGCTCGCGGTGATGCTGCTCCACGATTCGCGACGCGACGCGCGTACGAACGCCGCCGGCGACCTCGTCCTACTCGAAGATCAGGATCGAGCTCGCTGGGATCGCGCGCAGATCGACGAAGCGCTCGAGCTCGTGCCGGTCGCGCTGCGCACGGGCAGCGGGCCATATCCGATCGAGGCCGCGATCGCTGCGCTTCACGCCGCCGCCCCGCGCGCCGACGCCACGGATTGGCCCCAGATCGCCGGCTTGTTCGACGAGCTCTACCGACGCAAGCCGTCAGCTGTGGTGGCTCTCAACCGCGCGGTCGCGATCGCGATGGCGAGCGGCGCCGACGCCGGGCTCGCTGCAGTCGATGCGCTCGCCAGCGCGCTCGGCGACTATCACCTGTGGCACGCCGCGCGCGCCGATCTGCTCCGCCGGCTCGACCGCACGACCGAATCGGCCGCCGCGTACGAGCGCGCGCTCGAGCTCGCCGGCTCCGAGCCCGAGCGTCGGTTCCTCGCAAAGCGATTGGCCGAGATGCGCGCCGCCAAGTAGCAGTACGGGCAGCGCCCGTGTCCGTGTAGGTGGACGTGCACGTGTCACGTGCACGTCCACGTCCACGATCTGAACCGAGAGGAGAACTATTCGCCCGCTCGGTGCGTTCAACCCGAATGCGAATCGCTTCCCTGCCCGTTCGCGCGCCCACCGCGGCGCTTGTCGTCTCGTCCTGCGCCACGCTCGCGGCCGTCGCCGCGTGGTTGCTCGTCGCTCCCGCGACCCGCGACTCGTGCGCGTTGCCTGGCAACAGCGGAGCGTTGTCACCGCCCGCGCAGGACTTGCTCGCGAAGCATGCAGTGGCGTGCAGTGACCTCGTCCACGATCGGATCACGCACGACCAATATCTGCAGCTGATCGGCCTGGCCTCGCCGCCGGTCGCGCCGCCGCCGATACCCGAGACCGAGTGGGCAAGCACGGTCCGCGCGGTGTCGTCGCAGTACACCGACACTAGTTGGTCGGCGCGACAGGTGCTGGGCCCGCCCGACGTGTTTCCCTCCGCCGGCGATAATGCGAAAGCCTGGGCATCGCTCGCCGCCGACGGTGGCGACGAGTTTATCGAGGTCGGATTCGCGCACGCGTACCCGATCAGCGAGCTCGCGATCTACGAGACCTACAATCCGGGTGCGGTCCGTGACATCGAGCTGATCACCGCATCGGGCAAGCACATCAAGCGTGCGACGTCATCCGTGCTCGAAGGCGATGACAAGACGCCGCTATCGCGCCGGCTCACAGTGCCGGTCGACTGTGGCGAGCCGATCGTCGCGGCGCGGATCACGCTGGCATCTGGTCAGGTCGCCGGCTGGAACGAGATCGATGCGATCGGGGCGACGACGTGCACGCCCGGCCCGGTGGTGATGCTCACCGAGTGAGCTTGCGATACTCGTTGATGTGGCGAATCGCCGAGCGCGAATCGCCCGATTGATCGAACAGCGTCGCGAGGTTGTAGTGCGCCTCGGCGAGCTGCGGATCGAGCTCGAGCGCGCGCGTGTACATCGCGATCGCGTCGGCTTCCTTGCCCGCGTCTTGGGCGATGACGCCGAGGTTGTAGTACGCGGTCGCGTCGGCGGGATCGAGCTCGAGCGCGTGGCCGAAGCACTCTCTTGCGGCTTCGCCGTCGTTGCTCTCCGCGAACAGCCGGCCGAGGTTGATCCACGCTTCGGTGCACTCGGGACGGAGGCGAAGCGATCGGCGATACGCATCGATCGCGGCGACCGGATCGCGCTCTTCGAGTTGTTGGCCGCGCAGCAACCATTGGTCCGCAGTCGCCGGCACCACCGCGACCGGCACCGGCGCGTCCGGCGCACGGGGGAGCTCACGCAGCTCACCCGCCGGTGGTGCGATCGCGAGCTCGAGCGGGAGCGCGAGCTGGCCGGCATTCGCGGGCTCGGTGCCGCGAACGTGAACGCGGCCGTCTCGCGCCTCGACCGTCAGCTCGACGATCGATGTGCCGGCGGGGAGA
>CAZDGY010000071.1:0-13873 GCA_964504685.1 uncultured Kofleriaceae bacterium
GCTCGGCGATGCCACCGCGCCGATCGTCTCGGCCGCACCGGTCGATGGCGCCGCCGGTCCGGTGTTTCGCGCACCGACGAGCGGGCGCTACTACGGGCGGCCCTCGCCCGACAAGCCTGCGTTCATCGAGGTCGGTGCGCAGCTCAGCGCGGGCGCGACCGTGTGCTTGCTCGAGATCATGAAGACGTTCCATCGCGTGACCTACAGCGGCGCGCCCGCTCGCGTTCGCGCGTTACTGGTCGCCGAAGGCGCCGACGTCAACGCCGGCGATCCGCTGCTCGCACTCGAGCCCTAGAGCGGCGCTGGCGCGAAGGCCGCCGCGCTGATCGACCACGCGCCACCGGTCGAGACAAACCATGTGGCGGCATAGCTGCCCGGTTGCGCGGTGACGTCGTAGGCGGTCACGTCGCCATACTCGATCTCGAGCTCGCTGAACCCATCGCCCGAACGCAGCGAGTCGAACACAGCGCCGCCGGCGCCGACATCGATAACGACCGTGCCGGGGATCGTCGTAGCGAGCGACGGTGCAGTCGCGATCGCACTCGAGGTCGTGGTCTCCGCGCCCATCGTGGCGGACACCGGCGCCACCGGGTCGATGTTCGCGAGCTCGATCACCCACACGACCGTGTTGTTCGCGTTCGGCATGGTCACGGTGACCGACGTTGCGCTGCCTTGCCCCGGCTGCGCATACCAGAGCTCGGCGGTATCCAGCGCCGGATCGCCCTGCTTCATCGCGACGACATACGCGTTGCTAGCATCGTCGCTCACCGAGGTCACGCCGAAGTACCCGGCGACCGCGACCACGATCGTGTCGCCTTCCGCCGTCGCCGCGATCGGCACCGTGATCGCCGCGGCGACCTCGAATCCGACACTCGCCTGCACGACGTTCGGCGTCGCGTACTGCGCCGCCCCGACGTCGCTACCGGGAATCGCGCCATCGAGTCCGGGCGTCGCGACATCGCCAAACCCGACGCGCCCGCAAGCCGCGGCGGTCATGAGTGCGAGCACGCACACGCGAGGCACGCTCCATCGTACCGTGGACCCGGTGAAGGGACCGCTGCCAAAGATCGCGATCGCGCTCGCCAGCGTCGCTGCAGTCGTCTTGACGATCGGTGTCATCGTCGCGATGCGACGCGGTGGCGCCCACCCTAGAGACACCGCCGGATCACGCAAGGCATTCGATGCACACCTGGGCGAGGCGCCGCCTCCTCCGGCCGCACCCGATGCTGCGCCGATTCCCCTACCGGCCACTTCCATCCCCGCCGACACATCCTGCGCCGCGAGCTGCACGAGGGCCGCAGACTGTAAGAGCATCCCATGTGTTTGTGAGGACGAGACCATCGTCTACACGCGCCACTGCAACAACGACTGCTGCGTCGCTGCCGACGAGGCGTGCAGCTCGTCGTGCGCGAGTCACGACGGTCCGAAGGGTTCATGGAATGCCGCGCGCGAGGGTGGCAAGCCCACGGGGAAAGCGTGTCGCCGCGACGACGATTGCGGTTCGAAGATCTGCTTCCGCGGCTACTGCTCGCGCAAGTGCGAGAGCTTCGCTGACTGCCCGTCGTCCTGGGGATGCGAGGGCGAGGCTGGGAACGAGAAGTTGTGCCAAAAATACTAAGGGAGCCTTTGCACCCTCACATCTGGATCGCGTCGGGTAGCTCGACCGGAGCCGAGTCGGCTAACACGTCGTCGCGGTGCGGCGCGAGGATCCAGCCGACGTAGCTCTTCACCGGCCGACCGGGCAGCCCGAGCTCTTGGCGCTGGCCCGTCGGGCAGTGATACGTGCCGAACACGACGTCGGTCCACGGCGCGAGGTTCGAGAAGTTGTGCTCGGTGCGCGCGACGTTCGCGTGATGCCAGTGGTGCAACTCGGGCGCACCGACGAGCACGCGCAACGGACCGATCGGCAACCGCACGTTCGAGTGGATGAACGCCGCCCACACGCCGCGGAACACGATCAGCCAGCCGAGACCGGCGAGCCCGACGCCGAACACCAGCGCGACCGCGTTCATCGCGATCTGCGTGAGCAAGCCGTCGACCGGATGCTCGCGATGCGCGGCGAGCCAATCGAGCTCGAGGCTCGAGTGATGGACGCGATGGAACGCCCACAGCCACGACACATCGTGCGACGCGCGGTGATACCAGTAAGTCAAGAGGTCGCCGACGAGCACGATCTCGATCGCTTGCACCGGCCACGGCTGGGTCGCGAACGCGACGGGCCACGACGCCGGCACGAGGTGCGAGAGCAACCGACTGACGAGCACGAGACCCGCGAGCTCGATCCCAAGCCACAGCAAGTGCTGGCCGAAGTAGAACGCGAGGTCGGTCGACAGCTGCTTGCGCAGTCGGCGCTGCTCCGGTCGATTCGGATAGCACCACTCGATCGCACCGAGGACGATGCCGAGCCCGATCAGTTGCGCCGACGCGTAGCCGAGCGTCGCGATCACCTCAACCCCGCTGGTGCTTTCGTCGCGGGGAAGAATTCCGGATCGCGAGTCGCCGCATCGGCCGGCGCGGTCGGTTGCGCTTGCCGCGCTTGCACCGCTTGCGGCGGAGCCTGGTTCGGGGCCGGCTGTTGTCGCGGCGCTTGCTGCGACTCGGGCTCGCTCGGCTCGTACAACCCGCCCGGCGCTTTCGATGCCGCGAACGACGAGGTCGGTGTCGTGCCCGCGGGCGAGCTCGCATGATGACTATGCGCGCACATCGTGAGCCCGAGACATCCGACCGCCATCACGAGCACACCGATTCGCACCGCACGAGGGGGTCGCTTCATGCCTAAGAGAACCACGCAGAGTGCGCCGGTAGCGTAAGGCGTCTGTAAGGCGTTTTCTGCACGGCCAAGTGGCGCGCGATCGCTGAATCACAGAGACTCCGCGCATGGCTTCACGCGTCGCCTTGGTTGTTGTCCTGGCCTGCACGATCGCGAGCACCGCAGTTCACGCACAAGCAGAGCTCGTCCCGACCGATGCACCGAAACCGGTCGACACGAAGACTACGATCGAAGGCTGGAATCCGTTCCTCGCGATCACGTCGACGTTCAACCTCGTGTCGAACTCGAATGTGATCGGTCAGGTCAACGGCACGTCGACCGTGTTCGGCCTCGGTTTGCTCGGCGGTGCCGAATACATCCACGACAAACACTTCTTACAGACCAGCCTCGCGATCAACGAGGCGTTTGCGCGCACGCCGGTGATCCACCACTTCATCAAGTCGACCGATGCCGCGAAGGTCGAAGCGATCTACAACTACTTTCTGGTCGACCACGCGGGCCTCTATGGCCGGCTGAGCCTCGCCACCTCGTTCTTCTCGAGCGATGACATCCGCGGCACTCCGACGTCGTGGGTCGACGTCACGACGACCACGCCGCAGCCGCTCGCTCAGAATGCGCTCGAGCAGCACCTCGCGGATAGCTTCCAGCCGTTCACGATCTCCGAGTCGGTCGGCGGCTTCTACGATCCGATCAAACGGCCGGAGATCGCGCTGTCGCTGCGCCTAGGCATCGGCGGCCGGAGCACGTTCGCGAACGGCGTGTTTGTCAACCACGACGACCCGACCACACCCGAGGTCGAGCTACTCCAACTGTCCGACGTACAGCAACTCGGCATCGAAGCGTTCGCCGGCGCGACCGGAAAGCTCGACAAGGGCAAGTTCAACTACAAGGCCGGCGTCGCCGTGCTGTTCCCGTTCGTCAACAACGACGCCGCGAATCGCAGCGCCGGCGAGCTGACGCGCGTCGCGTTCGAGGCGACGTTGACCTACGCGATGAGCTCGTGGTTGTCGGCGGTGTACTCGACGAGCGTGATCCGCGACCCGCAGCTGTTCCCCGACGGCAAAGACGAAGTTCAGGTCCAGAACACGTTGCTGCTGACGTTCCAGCTGAATCTCGTCAAGAAGAAGGAAACGCCGAAGCCCAAGACCAAGGAGCAGCTGCAGCTCGAAGAGGCGATTCATCGCGCGACCGATGCCGAACAGAAGCTCAAAGACATGGAGCAGAAGCTCAAGGACTTGATCCCGCCGCCGACGCCGCCGACGCCGCCCGACGCGCCGCCACCCGCGCCGCCGCCAGTGAATCAGACGCCGTAGCTCGTTGCGCTGCTTCGCTCGCTGTCCGGTATTGGCAACCTGACGATAACCGGACAGGCGCGGAGCCGCCGGAGCGCCACGCGTGGTCGCTCCGATTCCGCGGAAATCGCCTACGCTTACGTGGGGAACGCGAAGCGTCAGTACGTGATGTAAGGGCCGCCGGTGGAAGCGGCGCCGACGATCTCGTCCTCGGGCTCGTCGTCGATCACCTGCGCGGTGACTGCGGCGTTGCCCTGGAGCACGAAGATCTTCACCGCCGACGCCGGGATGCGTGCGTTCGGAGCGACCCGCCGCAAGATCGACAAGATGTTGCGCTGGATATCGTCGACCTCGGTGACCGCCGGCCCGGCCTTGATCACTTTGCCGACCCAGCGCTCGCGATCTTTCTCGTCGCCGATCTCCATGACGCGCAAGAAGTCGTCGGAGCTACCGTCGAAGTACTTCTTGTCGCCCGGCTTGGACAACGCGAGGCCCTCGCGCAGCTTGCTGTCGATCTTGGTGGCGAAGAAAAGGGCGCAGGTCTTATCGAGTTTCATGTTGGCTCTCGCCGCGCGCACGGCGGCCATCGGCGTTCGGGGACAAGGATTCGAACCTTGATGAGCAGCTCCAAAGGCTGCTGTCCTGCCATTAGACGATCCCCGATCTTCGACGGCACGATACCGCACGCCGTCGGAGCGCGCTAGGCATCCCTATGATTTCGTTGGGAGCTTCGCGAGTTCCGCGCTCGCGCTCTTGCCTCGTATGAGCGAACCCATTAGCTTCTCGCCCCACTTGGCGAGGTAGCTCAGCTGGTTAGAGCAGGGGTTTCATAAGCCCAAGGTCGGCAGTTCAAGTCTGCCCCCCGCCACAACTCACTCGGCCCGGGTCGCGAGGTAGATGCCGGCACCGAAGTAGAGCGTGCAGCCATCCGGCGACAGCCGACGCGGCTGCGCGTTGCTCGCGCAGATCGACAGCGATCGGTCCGCACTCATCGGCGATCGGCTGCGCGATCTGAGCACGCCGCCGCCCGCGACACGAGTGTCGCGATTTGCAGGCGCGCCCGATTCGCGCCGACGCTAAGCGCGCGGAATCCGCCGTGCGCACGTGGTGCCGCTCTTGCGACTTACGCGCGCATGCGCAAGGGATGCCTGTTGCTGCTGTTGTCCGCATCGGTCGTGCACGGCGATGCCGGCGTGATCACCGGTCCGGTCACGATCAACGCGTCGTTCGATGGCCAAGGTGGGCCGATCGGGACGGCGCAGACCGCGCCCGATGTCGGCGGCGCCGCAGCGATCGCGCAGGTCCTCGATGCGGTGTCCGGAGCCGTCACGGTCCGCGACGCGGTCACGACCCAGCCGATCGTCTCGTTCACCGCCGCTCAGTTCTGGAATGCAGCCGGGATCGCGGGCACGCCGAATGCGTTCGCACAGCGCGCGGTGTTCGATCCGATCAGCCAGCGCTGGTACGTGTCGGCCGAAGAAGCGAAGTCCGGGCCGAACCGCGTCTATCTCGCGATCTCGGCGTCGAACGACGCGACCGGCGCGTGGAAGTCGCTCGCGTTGCCGGCGCAGAGCGCGATGATCGCGAACACGCGGCTCGCGGTCGACAGCGCCGGCGTGTACCTGACCGGCGACGTCGCGGGTACGGGCGTGGTGATGGCGCTGCCGATCGCGGATCTGACGTGGAGCGGCAGTGCAGCACCGAGCGCGGCGAACCTGAACGTGCTGCCGACCGCGACCACCGGGGTCGTGCCGGCGATCGACCCGAGCGATAGCGTTCAGAGCGACCGGCGATTCTTCATCGCGCGCGACGTCGCGGCGAACGGCGACACCGCGATCGATGTCTACGCGCTGCGCTGGACCGGAACTCAGGCGAGCCTGGTCGCACTGACGCCGGTCGACTTCGGCACGACGCTCTCGCCACCGAGCCGAGGCGCGGTCCAGCCCGCGCCGGGTCCCGCGCTCGCGGTCGGTAGTGGCGCGCTCGCGAACGCGACCGCGAATAACGGCGTGATCGCCGGGATCGCGATGACCGAAGCAGCCGGCGAGCTCGGCGCGTGGTGGTTCGAGCTCTACGCCGATCCGAGCACCGACTCGCCACCGAACGAACAGCAGACCGGATTCATCTCCGACCCGTCCGCCGATCTGCTCGCCCCTGCGATCGCGATCGCCTCGGATCTGTCGATCGGTGTCGTGGTCGGACGCACGTCCGCGACCGACGCTCCGGGGATCTACGTCACGGGACAGGGGATCGGCGACGACTACGGAACGATGCGCGGGCTCGTGCAGGTGCGCCCTGGCGTCGCGCCGTACTCGTGCGCGCCGGTCGGTGGGACCTCGGCGTATGGCCGGTACTCGTCGATCGCGAGCACCGCGACCGGCTTCTGGGCGGTGGCGCAATTCGGCGCCAGCGCGACCGCGTGCACGTTCGGCACCACGTGGATCAACTTCTCGTTGCCGTCTAGCTTCCATCCCGGCGATGACTTCTTCGGAGAAGACGACGCCGGGTTCCCGCCGCACTCGCACGACCCGTCGGCCGGCTGTGGCGGCTGCGCCACCGGCAACGATGCGACGCCACTCGCATGGCTCGGGGTTGCCGCGCTGTTGCTGCGCCGCCGATCGCGGCCGAAATCGCGCCTGTAACAGATGTCAATCGAGCGGCCGGTCCTAACCGTCATAGCTGACTGTTTCTTGGAAACGCGGTATGCCTAGCGCATGGACTTCGCACTCGATGACGATCAACAGCTGATCGTCGACACGGTTCGTCGGTTCGCCGATCGCGACCTGCGCGCGTGGGCCGCCGATGCCGATCGCGCCGGCGCACCTCCCGACAAGCTCGCGGCGGTCGGCGGCGATCTCGGCTTCATGCTCGACGCGGTACCCGAAGCATCGGGCGGCACGCTCGACGGCGCGTACTCGCACGTCACGCGCGCGCTGCGCGGCTACGAGCTCGGGCGCGGCTGCCCTGCCCTCGCCGCGTTGCTCGAAGCGAACGTCGAGCCAGCGCTCGCGGTCGAGCGTTGGGGCTCGGCGGCGGCGAAGCAAGCGCTGTTCACCTCGCTCGCGGCCGGTGGCAGCGCGACCTTCATCCACGACTCGCGCGGCGCGATCGCGATCGAAGGCAACCGGTTGACCGGCAAGCTCGGCCCCGCGCCGGTGCTCGCGCAGGCCAGCTTCGTCGTGCTCGCGACCGGCGGCATGCTCGCGCTGATCGCGACGGATGAGCTCAAGCGCACCCCGATCACGCCGAGCGGCTGGCGCGCGGCGAAGTGGGCGACCGCCGAGCTCGAAGCACTCGCGATCGGCGATGACTTCGTGCTGTCGCGCGATCCCGCCGCGATCGCCGAGGTGCTCGCCTGGGCGCGCACGAGCCTCGCCGCGCGCGCGTGTGGCGTTGCCGCGGCTGCGATGGAGCACGCCGAGCACTACGGCAAAGAGCGCATCCAATTCGGCCAACCGATCGGCCAGTTCGAGTCGCTGATCCGGCTGCGCGACGATGCGCAGACCGCGACCGCCGCGGCGCGCTTGATGGCGTTGCACGCCGCGTGGCAACTCGATCGCAAGCTGCCCGGTGCGCACGATGCCGCGAGCCGCGCGCGCGTGATCGCCGGCGATGTCGTCGCCCGCGCCACGATCGATGCGGTGCAGATCTTCGGCGGCTACGGGTTCGTCAACGACTATCCGGTCGAGAAGCTGATGCGCGATGCGCGTGCGTTCGAGGCGATTTACGGCGACGAGCGGCTCGGCCGCGTGCTCGCTCAGAAAGCGATGGTGTAGTCATGGATCTCTTCCACGGCAACCCGATGCTCCAAGGCGTGCGCCAGATGCTCGGCGCGTTCGCGAAGCAATCGATCCGCCCGATCGCTATCAAGCACGACCAAGAAGAGTCGATGCCCTGGGATCTGATGAAGGCCGCACAGGCTTTCGGTATGACCCAGAGCTCGCTGCTCGACGGCCGCAAGCAGCTGACCGGCGTCGAAGAGGATCCCGATCCGAAGAAGCCGAAGATGCAAGCGCGGCTCGCGGTCGCGGCGAGCGAAGAGCTCGCGTGGGGCTGCGCCGGCATCGCGCTCGCGCTCGGCGGCTCCGGCCTGGCGTGCGCACCGGTCGCGCGCATGGGCAACGACGAGCAGAAAGACGAGTTCCGCAAGCTGCTCAAAGGCCCCGACGACAAGGGCCACATCAAGGTCGCCGCGATGGCGCTCTCCGAGCCCGCCACCGGCTCCGACATCTCCGGCCTCAAGACGGTCGCGCGCAAGGACGGCGACCACTGGGTGATCCGCGGCAGCAAGCAGTGGATCACGAACGGCCAGTCGGCGGCGGTCTACGTCGTGTGGGCGCAGACCGATCCGTCGGCGGGTCGCGCCGGCGTGCGCGGCTTCATCGTCGCGCGCGGCACGCCCGGGCTCGTGCCCGGCAAGAAGGAGACGAAGCTCGGCATCCGCGCGTCGGAGACCGCGCAGGTTCACTTCGAGGACGTCCGCGTTCACAAGGACATGATGCTCGGCGCCTCCGGCGGTCACGGCGGCGAATCGGCCGGCGGCCTCGCCGACACCAAGAAGATGCTCGACTCGACCCGTCCGGTCGTCGGCTCGCAAGCCGTCGGCATCGCGCGCGCGGCGTTCGAGTTCTTGCTCGAGCGCGTCCGCGGCAGCTCGCTGCACGGCACGCCGATGGCGAACCACCAGCACATCATGTTCGAGCTCGCCGAGATGGCGATGGAGATCCAGTCCGCCCGCTTGCTCGCGCAACGCGCCGCGTGGATGGCCGACCATCACCAGGACAACGTGATGGACGCATCGATGGCCAAGGCGCACGGCGCGCGCACCGCGCAAGCGGTCACGACTCGCGCGATGGTGCTGCTCGGCGAAGAAGCGCTCGAGCCGGGCCATCCGGTCGAGAAGTGGTACCGCGATGCGAAGATCTACGACATCTTCGAAGGCACGGGCCAGATCCAGCGCCGGATCATCGCGAAGCAGCTGACCGGCCAGAACCCGACGTGATCGCGTTTCGGCCGAAAACCGATTCGCAGCGATCGTGAATCACGCCGCTACGAGTTAACCCGATAGCGCGCAGCACCGGCTACTCGACTTGCCACCGCGTCGAGTTGCACACCGTCGGTGTGACTCGCGCTACGTGCGCTCTCGTGCGTGCGGTGATTGGTGCTCGTTGTGGCATTTTGCCGTTCCACGACGAGCATCCTCTTGATAGGGTCCGCCGCAAATCGGACATCCGAAGAGGAACGCATGAACAAGCTTGGATATCTCGCCATCGTCATCGGTCTCGCTGCTGCTGCTTGCGGCGGCGATTCCACCACCCCGACCGCCAGCGGCGTGTTCCCGGCGAACGGCTTTGCCGGCCGCACGGTGCGCGTCGAGATCAGTGGCGATGCCACGAACTGGACCGACGGCGCGACCGTTGACTTCGGCACCGGCATCACCGCGTCGAACGTGACGGTTGCCAGCCCGACCGACATCTTCGCCGACATCGCGATCGACCCGGCTGCGACGGCGGGCCTGTCCGACGTCACGGTCACCAGCGGTGGCACGTTCACGCTCAAGCAAGCGTTCGAAGTCGACGCCCCGATCGACATCGCGACCTCGGGCACGGTCGCTCAGGGTTCGCTGCCGATCCTCACGATCACGAATCACGATTCGCAGAACCCGTTCGATTCGACGAGCGGCACCGATCCCAATACCGGCAACACGATCTTCCCGAACATCAACATCACCGGCCCGGCCGGCGTGACGTTCGTCGTCAACTCGGTCACCGACTTCTCGATCAGCGTGTTCTGCGAGATCGACGTCGACGCGAGCGCCGGTGGCGTGGTCACCGTCACGAGCGGCGCGCCGACCGGCACGCAGGTCAGCTCGCAGAGCAGCCTGACGATCATGGCGCGCACCGCGACGCAGCTGACGTCGGGTACGGCCGCGACCGGCACGATCGAGGCCGCGAACAACACGTACCTCTACAAGATCAGCGCGGCGGCGAACCCGTCGGAGATCGACTTCGCGGTTCCGGCCCCGTCGGATCCGAACGCACTGCTCACCGTGTACGTTCTCGGCTCGTCGGGTCACTGGGCTGACTTCGTGACGACGAACCTCGAGCAGACGTTCTTCGGCGACATCGCCTTGCAGTCGTTCGGCTTGCTAGATACGACCGGCGGCGACTACTACGCGGTCGTGCTCGATGCCGGCGCCGACTCGGGCTACTCGTACTCACTCACCGGTCACACCGCGGCGTTCACCGACGTCGCCGAAGCCGGCGCCGACGCTGGCTCGACGGTCGGCACCGCCCAGGCGGTCGCCGAGGTGCCGGGCCTCGTCACCCCAGCGACGATCGGCACGAGCGACGCCGGTGACTGGTACAAGTTCACCACCGGCGTTCAGGGCATGTACGTCCACGCCGTGACGTTCGGCGACAACGGTACCGACACCGCGCTCGAGATCGACGACGGCGCGACCTGCGCTGCGGCGAACGCGCTCACGTTCGACGTCAACGGCGATCCGGGCGCGCAGGACAACGTGGCCGGCCCGGAAGACGCGGTCGGTGGCTCGCTCACTGGCACCACGTTCTGCGTGAAGGTCACGCAGGGCGGCCAGTACTCGTCGGCGAACACCGACTACAAGCTCGCCGTCTGGCTCGAAGCGGCCGAGTAACGCGTCGTCGCTGACGACCAACGCCCCGCCCTTTGGCGGGGTTTTGTATTTTCGGCTCAGTCGATCTACACCGCGCCGCCATTCGGCGCCGCTGCCTAGCGGGCACACCGCGCTAGTCGGGCGGCGTGCACGTCAGGCTCTCGCCGGCGTGATAGAGCGGATCCTGATAGGTGATCGTGTTGTCGATCGCGGTCGCGCTGGTCAGCGTGACGACGGTCGAGCCGTCGCGCACGAGCTTGAACGTCGGCGTGCCCTCCGCCAGCGGAATCGTGAACGCCTGGATCCCGCCGGGGACGTCGAGCGTCTGGATCGAGCCGCCGACATCGATCTCGAGCGTGCCCGGCGCGGTCAGAAAGCCCACGACCTCGATGTTGTTCGCCATCGTCGATCCGTTCGCCGCGGTGAACGCCATGGTCTGCTTCGTCAGATCGGGCGGCGCGACCGCCGGGTCCATGCTGTGGGCGCGATGGAAGTAGTAGAGCGCATCGCGCACGATCGGCGGTTGCGCGCCGGTCTTGAACCACGCCGTGTAGTAACCGGACAGATCGTAGAACGCGTCTTGCGTCTGCGACGACGGCGAGATCTCGCTGTCCTCGGAGTAGTCGTTCCACGTGATCAGCTGGACCCAATCGGCGCCGCCGGCGATCGTCGCGTCCCATTGCGCGCGAAACGCGGCCGAGTTATTCGCCTCGGTGAAGTTGAAGTCCTTCGGCCGGCTGTCTTGCGGCGCGACCGGGCCCATCCACAGCAAATTCTCACCGTGCACCTGGGTCGGCACGTTTTGCAGGCCGGTCGCATAGGCGACCGTGCGCCCGCCCCACGACGATGCACCGTACAGCGGCACACCGGTGAAGCTCGCCGGGTTCCAGCCGCCGACCGGCATCGGGATCAGCGCGAGATCGTAGCCCGCGGTCGCCGCGCTCTGCAGCACGCCATTCCAGAACGCCGCACTGCGCGCATCGGCGGCGAATGCCGACACCACGATCTTGCCGTCTGCGGTGCGCAGCAGCGACGGATCCGAACCGACCGCGGCGAGCGTGGTCATGATGCCGTCGCTCGCGGTTTGATCGGTGCCACCGGCGCCACCGAAAGCCGCCGCGGTCATGTCGAACACCAGCTGCACTCTGAAATCGGGCGCGACGTTCGGGATCGCCGCGAGGATCTCTACGAGTCGCTTCCAGTTCGGCTGGGTCGGCGTGACGCTCAGCAGATCGAACGTGAAGCCGTCGAGCCCGATCGCGGACGCGCGCTGGATCTCGATCGCGAGGTTCGCCGCGTCGAAGTCGACGCCGGTCGGCCACGGCGTCTGCGGCAGCGGGCGCTCGCGCAGGTAGCCGCCGTACGCGAGGTGCTTGCCGCCCTCACCGTCGGGCGCGAGGAACTGGGTCGTGTAGTAGTCGGTCGCGGCCGGCTTGTTGTCGATCGAGATCGGAAACGGCGCGAAGTAGTGCGCGAACACCTTGTGCGGCGACGCGTGCAACGTCGCGAGCGACGGCTGATCGTACGGCCAGCACGGCGTGCCCGAGCCCGCGGCATCGATCGCCGTTGCAGCATCGGCACTGCCGGCGGCCGAATCGGGGGCGGCTTCCATCGAGTGCGAGCCACAGCCGCCGAGCACGAGCGCGGCGGACAGCGTCATTCGCTTCTGCATCGCCGAATTATCGCCGCCCGCGCCCTACCTCGCGCGCCAATCGACGTCGCGGCTCGCGCCAGTCACCCGCCGCGGACAGGCTTCTTCGACGACGCGCGCACGAGCGGTGCGGTGCGGGCGAGCGCTTCCGCGACGCGGACATGGGTCTCGAAGTCCTCGTCGCGCTCTTGCTGGGTCGGCCAGCTCGGATCGCGGGCGCTCATCCAGTTTCGTAGCTCCTCGGATATTCGGAGCGCTTCCGCCGCCCCTCCACGCTCGATCCGTGCACGCCACTGGTCGCGCTTACTCTCGCGGAGCCGGGCAAAGTCGCACTGTATGCGTGCGCGAAGCGATGCGGGCTCAGTTTTGCGCCCCACGCCGGCGTCCGTCAGGATCCGGCGGCCTTCTTGCCGTCGGCGACCACGCGGCGTAGTGCATCGTTGACCGCCTCGGCCGAGCCGAAGTGCGACCACAGATCAGCGTCGATCGTCACGACCTCGCCAACGCTTCGATTTGCGTGATGCCCGCGCCCTGGTCGACGACGAAACCTCTGATCATCGATCTCCTGCATCTCCGCGAGAGACTCGGGGCTCGGTTCATCCGGCTTCTTCATAGCGTCGTCGTTCATTTCGTGAAGCGGCTCGAGCGCTGATGATACGAATGCGCTCGTGGCTCTCGGTGGAGACGATGTAAAGGATACGCCCAGTCGGAGATGTTGCCAACGTGACAAGATTCGCCGGCTCTACCAGGTCGTCGAAATCCACGGACAGCGGGTCCGTCATCGCCGACGCTGCCTCTTCGAAGCTCACGGTGTGTTTCGCGAGGTTGCTCGCCGCTTTCGCGTCATCCCACTCGAAATCGCCCAGTTCGACCGTCGCCTCGGAGTCAGGCTACGTGACGGTTTGCCGACTGTAAACGCAGTGTCGAGCGCCGCTACCAATTAGACCCTGGGCCGTCGCTGGGTTACGATTTTCACGCGTTATGGGCGTCGCGCTAGGCATCGATCTCGGCACGACGAATTCGTGCGCCGCCGTCGCGACCGCGACCGGCGTCGAGTTCATCCTCGGTGCCAAGGGCGAGCGCGTGCACCCGTCGGTCGTCGCGTTCCCGAATGCCGGCGATGTCGTGGTCGGCGCGGATGCGAAGCGCTATCGCCTGACCGAGCCGCTCAACGTCATCCATTCGGCGAAGCGGTTCATCGGCCAGAACATCCGCGCGCCGCTCGTCCAGCTCGCGATGACCGGCGTTCGCTACAAGGTCGTCGAAGGTCCGAACCAGGCGCCGATCGCGTTGGTCCGCGACCGCCGGCTGACGATGCCCGAGGTGTCGTCGCACGTCCTCATCAGCTTGCGCCGCAACGCCGAGCGCCAACTCGGCCAGCCGGTGCCCGACGCGGTCATCACCGTGCCCGCGAACTTCACCGACGCCCAGCGCACCGCGACGAAGGAAGCCGGCCGACTCGCCGGCTTGAACGTCATGCGGCTGATCAACGAGCCGACCGCCGCCGCCGTCGCGTACGGCTT
>CAZDGY010000072.1:0-13730 GCA_964504685.1 uncultured Kofleriaceae bacterium
GCTCTTCCGATCTCGGGATCGGTCGGCCGTGCGGTCGTCGCGCGGTTGCGCAAAGACGGCCATCGCGTGCGCGTGTTCGTGCGGCGGATTCCGGCAAAGCCGCAAGAAGGCATCGAGTATTGCTTCGGCAACCTCGGCGATCCGGTCGCGGTCGATCGCGCGGTCAAGGGCGCCGACGTCGTGATCCATGCCGGAGCCGCGATGAAGGGCGGGTGGCCCGATCACAAAGGCGGCACCGTCGTCGGCACACAGAACGTGATCGACGCGTGCAAAAAGCACAAGGTCCGCCAGCTCGTGCACATCTCGTCGATGTCGGTGGTCGATTGGGCAGGCTCCGCCGGCAACGGTCCGGTCAGCGAAGGTTCGGCGCTCGAGCCACGCGCCGACGAGCGCGGTGCCTACACCCGCGCGAAGCTCGAAGCCGAGCAGCTCGTCGCGGGCGCCGCCGCGGCGGGATTGCCGTGCGTGATCTTGCGGCCAGGTCAGATCTTCGGTGGCGGGATTCCGTTGATCAACGGCGCGGTCGCGCGCAGCGCGGGCGGACGTTGGCTCGTGCTCGGCGACGGCCGGATCGAGCTCCCGCTCGTCTACATCGACGACGTGGTCGACGCGATCATGGCTTCGATCGACAAGAAGCTCGTGCTCGGCGAAGTGATCCAGCTGATCGATCCGGACACCCTGACTCAGGACGACGTGCTCGGCCTCGCGGGCCGCAGCAAGCGAGTGATCAAAGTCCCCCGCCCGATCATCTTCGCGCTCGGCAAGCTGTCGGAATATCCGCTCGGCGCGCTCGGCCGCCAGAGCCCAGTTGCGGTGTATCGCCTCAAGTCGGCGCTTGCTCGGCTGCACTACGAAAGTGAGCGCGCTCACGAGTTGCTCGGCTGGACGCCGCGAGTCGGTGTGCGCGAAGGGATTCGCCGCACTCTCTGATACGATTGCGAGATGCGCTTAGCTTCGTGCGTCGTGGTCGCGTTGCTGATGGCGTTGTCGACCGCGGCGCGCGCGCAATCGGCCGCGACCGTCACGCTCACCCCAGATGGCAACGCACTGGCGATGCAGCTCGGGCTGATGCCGAGCGATCTCGCCAAAGCGATCCAGACCGATGTCGACAACATCTACCAGACCAACAACGTCGGCGGCTTCCTGCGCGGGTTCGCGAATGCCGTGTCGTTCTCGAATCGCGGGCTCGGCGTCGACTACGTCTCGATGCCACACGACTTCATGGTCGGCGTCGCGGCGAACGTCGCGGCCTCGTCGCCGGACTACCTGACCGGCGCCGACAAGCCGACCGCCGGGCTCGCGCCGAACTTCGGCATCATGCTCGGCACGAACCTGCGTGGTTTCGACTACCCGCGTTGGACCCTGTTCGCGAACGGTTTCTACGAGAAGGCGGCGACGAACGCGCTCAGCGGGCACCTGACGAGCCTCGGCGCTCATTTGCAGTATCGGTTGATCCAACCGGAGGCCGACGGCGGCAGCGCGATCGTGCTGCGCTGGATCGGCGTCGACATCACGAGCGGATTCGAATACACGAAGTGGACGCTCAGCGCCGAACAACAGATCCCGAGCGACTTGCCGATCACCGGCCCGCAAGGCAGCGCGGATCTGACGATGAATTCCGGCGGCACGTTCAACCTGTCCGCGACGACGTACACCGTCCCGGTCGAAGTCTCGACCGGCTTACGGATCGTCGAGCTGGTCAGCGTCTACGCCGGCGGCGGCGCTGACTTCACGACCGGCACCGCGAAGATCAACGCGAACCTCACGGGCGACATCAAGACCAGCGATGGTCGCGAAGTCGGTATGTCGACGATCACGATCAACGGCAGCAACACCGGCGCGCCCGTCATGCTCCGCGGGTTCGGCGGCGTTCAGCTCAACCTGTGGAAGCTCAAGCTGTCGGTACAAGCGACGGTGTCGCAAGAGCCGGCGGTAAGCCTCAACGCTGCGATTCGCCTCGTGCTGTAGCGGATACGCGCACTGCGTGCGCGGATTTCGCCGAAGCGCGCCGGCCCGTGTGGCGCCGCGCTTGCAGTTGTTCTCGACATGTTCGGTGGCTGGCTACTCTCGATCGCGTTGATCGCGCCTAACCTGGCTTGGGTGCTCGCGCCGATGCGCGTCCCGCCGATCGTTGCACGCGACCACGGTTTAGCTCACCGGGCCGAGGGCGGCGCGCGAATTGCGGTGTTTACGTTGCCGTGGCTGTACACGTTCCACCGCGAAACGCTCGCGGACCGCGCAGCGCTCGTCGTGATCGTCGCCGCGCTACTCGCGTACTACGCCGCGTGGGTGCGCTACTTCCGCGGCGGCCGGCGCTACCGGCTATTGTTTGCGCCCGCCGGGCCGCTCCCCGTCCCGCTCGCGCTCGCTCCCTGTGTCGCGCTCGCCGCCGGCGCGCTGGCGTTGCACTCGGTCCCGCTAGCGGCGGCGACGCTGCTGTTCGCACTGCTCCATGTGCGAAGTAGCCTGCGCGCAGCGGCTAGCTGCTCGTGATCGCCCGCGCCACGCGAATGCCGTCCAGCGCCGCCGACACGATGCCACCGGCGTAGCCAGCGCCTTCGCCACACGGGTACAGCCCTGGCATCGCCTCGAGCGTCGCGGGATCGCGCGGTACCCGCAGCGGCGATGATGTGCGCGACTCGACGCCGACGAGCACCGCCTCGGAAGTGAGGTACCCGCGAATCTGCCGATCGAATGCGGTGATCGCATCGCGCAAGCGCGCGGCGAGCGGCAAGCCGGTGGTCGCGAGCACGTCCGCGACGTTGCCCGCGGCGAGCCCGGGCTCGTAGCTGGACGCCGGCACGGTCGACGATGGTTTGCCAGCGACGAAGTCGGTAGCGCGAGTCGCAGGTGCGCGGAGCTGTCCGCCGCCCGCCGCCGCCGCTGCGCGTTCGAGCGTGCGCTGCAGCTCGACGCCCTTGAACGGGTCACCGCCGAAGTCGGCGGGCTCGACCGAGACGACCAAGCCGCTGTTCGCGTACGGCGAGTCGCGGCGCGACAAGCTCATGCCGTTGACGACGACACCGTCGGGCTCGGTCGCCGCTGGCACGATCCAACCGCCCGGGCACATGCAGAACGAGAACGCGCCGCGGCCATCGCTCGGCGTGAACGCGAGCCGATACGCCGCCGCGGCGAGGCGTGGGTGACCCGCAGCGCGGCCGTACTGCGCGCGATCGATCAGCGGCTGGGGATGCTCAATGCGTACGCCCATCGCGAACGCTTTTGCTTCGAGCCGAACGCCCGCGCGCGCGAGCCAATGATGGACATCGCGTGCCGAGTGACCGGTCGCGATCACCACGGCTCGACCTACGAGCTCCTCGCCACTCGCGAGCGTCACGCCGATCGCGCGACCGTCTTTGACGACGAGCTCGGTCGCGCGCGCGCCGAATCGGATCTCGCTGCCGACCGCGACGAGCGCCTCCCGCAGCGCGGCGATCACTTTCGGCAGCTTGTTCGAACCGATGTGCGGCCGAGCATCGACGAGGATCTCGTGCGGCGCACCGTGCTTCGCGAGGATCTCGATGACATCGCGAACATCGCCGCGCTTGTGCGCGCGCGTGTAGAGCTTGCCGTCGGAGTACGTGCCAGCGCCGCCTTCGCCGAAGCAGTAGTTCGAATCGCTGTCGACCGTTCCGTGTCGGGTCAGACCCTTCAGATCGCGACGGCGCGCTTGCACGTCTTTGCCGCGGTCGACGATCACCGAGCGCACGCCGGCTCGCGCGAGCTCGTACGCGCAGAACAAACCGGCCGGTCCCGCGCCGACGATGACGACCGGCGGCCCGGAGGTTTCGCGCACAGGTGCACCGCCGATCGGCTCGGTGCGCGACGTACCGACGACGAGATGGAACCGGACGCGACCGCGACGCGCATCGATCGATCGCCGCCGCAGCTCGATCGCGGGGAGCTCGGCCGGCGCGACACCGAGCTGAGCCGCGAGCTTGCGCGTGAGCGCCGCCGAGTCGTCGGCCTCGTCGAGCTCGAGCTCGAGCGTGTAGTCGCGTTCGGCGTCGAGCTTCACGTGCGCGGTCCCAATCGTGCGACCAAGCCGCGGTCACCGCCGACGAGCGCGCCATCGCGATACGACGCGATGCTCCACAAGTGCGCGTCCCCCAGCTCGGGCGCGATCGCCGCCGGCGTCCAATGCCGGCCATCGTCGGCCGAGACCAATACGGTTCCGCGGTCGCCGACGATCACGATGCGTCCGTCAGCGAGCATCGCGACTGCTTCGAAGTCGCACGCAACCTCGGTCTTGACGACGGTGAACCACGCGCCGTCCGGCGAGCGCGAGACAAACCCCGCGTCGCCGACCACGACCCAGGTGTCGTCGCGCGTTCGCACGAACCCGGTCAACGGTCTGCTGCTGCCGCTCGCCGCGATCGAAACCGTGCCGCCACGCCAACGGCGAATCCCGCCGTCGCCGCCGAGCCCGAGCATCTCGTCGCGGAGCGCGAACACCGCCGATAACCGCGCGTCGGTCTGCGAATCCACCCGCTCGGTTTGATCGCCGTTGATCGACCGCGCCGCAAAGCCGCGGTCGCCGACGACCCACAGCGCATCGTCGGCCGCGATCGCGAGCCCGAACAAGCACTCGGTGGTGCCGGTCGGAACGAGCCTCCACGTCTCGCCGCGATCGCGAGACACCGCGAGCTGGCCGTACTCGCCGCACACCCACAGCGCGTCGCCGATCGCGCGCACATCGCGCAGGCCGAGCTCGCGCGGAGTCGTGCGACTCGCGAACTGCCGCCCGTCGGTCGAGACCAACAGCGTCGGCGCCGCGCTCGAGAGTCCGCCGACCGCATAGATCGCACTGTCGGTGATCGCGAACGCGCCGAGGTAGCCGCGCTCATCTTGCGCCGGCTGCAGGACCGTCAGCTCGAGGTCGTCGGTCATGAGCTCACTGACAGAGTTGCGCGGTTAGTTGCCCAAGCGCATCGGCTGCCGCGGTGCATGCATCCGCGAGCGCGCGCTTCGGATCGCCGGCGGTTGCGCGGGCGCGGGCGAACATCGGCGCGAACCCTTCCGACTGCGTTGCGACCGCCGCCGCCCGTGCGCCGGCCGTCATCTTGTCGCACTGGGCCAGCGCGGCGAGCCGCGAGTTGTACTCCGCGCATTGCGAGATGTCGTCGGGCACCCGCTGGTCGACGGACGGAAAGCTCCAGCGCGCACTCGACGAGCCCGCCGCAGCGAAGCACCGCGCGCCACCTCCGACGACGAGACAGGCACGCTCGTGACCATCCCAAGTCTCCTGGGTGCACGCCTTGGTCATCGCGGCACGAGAGTCGGCGATGGCTTTCTTGCGTTGCGCTGCGGTCAACCCGTCGAGCTTCCCGGCCCACGCCGCGTCGGCGTAGTAGTGGGACGCGACCCCGTTGCAAGTCACCGGCGGTTCCTTGCGCAACAGCGCGAGTGACCTCGCCACGATCGCATCGCTAGCGCTCACCTCGTGGGCGAGGGCCTGTGCTTGCGCGGAATCGAGCTGGCTGTGGCAGCCGGCGAGAGCGTCCGGATCGCGCGCGGCGATGAAGCAGGCCCGCGATAGCTCTGACCATCCGGTGTCGGAGGGCGTGTGCTGACAGGAGTCGACGACCGAGCTCGCTCGCACTGCGATCGCCCAGTCGCGATCCGGCCCCGCGGCAAGCGCGATCGCCGGCGCGAGCAGCGCTACGTCCACGAACGCATCGGCGCATTCGATCGGAGGTGGCGGCGCGTCATCTTGCTTCGCGCTTACCGGCCCACTGTCGCCGCGTACGAGCCGATACGCCTGGTGTTGCTCGGTCGACAACCGATCGAGGCAGTGGTCTGGGTCGGTCGTGCTCGCAACGCAGTCGACGATTTGCGTCCCCCACCTACCGTCGCCACACGTCTTCGCGATCGCATGCTCGAGGTCGCGTCCCTTGGCCTCGTCGTCGAGTGGCCCGCGCAGGATCACGCCGACGTCCTCGCACGTCGGTTTCGCAGCCGGCGGCACAGGCATCGCCACCGTCGGGACCGGCGCGGTGCTTCCGCACCCGGCGAGCACCGTAGCGACGATCGCGAGGGCGCGCGGCATTCCGAGACTATACAGTTCGGCGCTGGTGACGCCTACCACCTCACGCGTGAGGGAACGCGTCGATCGGAACATCGATCGCGGAGCGATCCTCGCGCGCGATTAGCTGCGCCTTCGCGGCCACGCCGGGCAGCACGTTCGCCGCGAAGTACTGCGCGGCAAAGCGCTTGCCGGTATAGAAGCCGTGATCGGGGTGATCGGCCGCGACGGTCGCGACCGCCGCTTCGGCGATCACCGCTTGCTCGAGCAGCAGCCAGCCGATCGTCAGCTCGGACATCATCTCGAGAAAGCGGTTCGCCGCCGCCGGAACCATCTCCATCTTGCCGCCGCCAAACCACTGCATGAACTTCCCGCCGGTCGCGGTCAGCGCTTCCATCGCTTGGCCGAGCACTGCGATCGAATCTTTGAGCGTCGCATGGTCCTTGTTCTTCGCGACAAACGCGGCGACGTCCTTCGTGAACGCCTGCACGTTCGCGCCACCGCGTTGCATGAGCTTGCGACCGACGAGATCCATCGCTTGGATGTGGTTCGTGCCCTCGTAGATCGAAAAGATCTTCGAGTCGCGGCAGTACTGTTCGACCGGCCAATCCTTGAGATACCCAGCGCCGCCGTAGACCTGGATCGCGGTCGCGCAGATCTGGAACGCCTGGTCGCTGCCGTATGCCTTGAGCAACGGCACGAGCAGGTCGACCTGACCGTGGTGATGCTCGGCGGCGGCCTTGTCGCCGCCAGTCCTCTCGATCGCGGTCGCGCGATCGATGTGCATTGTCAATTTGACAGCAAGCGCGCGAATGCCTTCGATCCGCGACTTCATGTCGAGCAGCATCCGGCGCACGTCGGGGTGCTCGATGATCGGCACGCGCGGAGCCGCGGCGTCCTTCCAGTGCTTGATCGAGCTGCCCTGCTTGCGGTCCTTCGAATAGTCGAGCGCGTTGAGATACGCCGACGACGCGAGCGCGAGCCCCTGAATCCCTACGCCGATCCGGGCGTAGTTCATCAGGTGGAACATCTGCGACATGCCCTTTTGCTCGATCGTGCCGACGAGCTCACCGACGCAGTTGTCGTTCTCGCCGAACGCGAGCTGAGCGGTCGACGAGCCCTTGATGCCCATCTTGTGCTCGATGCCGGCGGTCGCGACGTCGTTGCTCGTGCCGTCGGGATTCATCTTCGGCACGATGAACAGCGACAGCCCCTTCGTGCCGGCTGGCGCGTCCGGTGTCCGAGCGAGCACCATGTGGATGATGTTCGTCGTCATGTCCTGGTCGCCGCCGGAGATAAAGATCTTCGTGCCCTTGATGTCGTACTTGCCATCCGGCCGACGCTTCGCCTGCGTGCTCGCGGAGCCGACATCCGAGCCCGCTTGCGGCTCGGTCAAGCACATCGTGCCGGCCCACGAGCCGTCGAACATCCGCGGCACGTACGTCTTCTGCTGCTCCGGCGTCCCGAACGCCGTGATCACGTCGGCCGCACCCTGGGTCAGCGCCGGATACATGTTGAACGACGTGCACGAGCCGCACATGAATTCTTCGACCACCATCGCGAGCGTGAACGGCCCACCCTGCCCGCCGTTCGACTCGTCGATCGCGAGCGTGCGCCAACCCGCTTCGAACAGCGCCTTCCACGCTTCCTTGAAGCCGGCGGGCACGTAGACCTGCCCTTTGTCGAGCCGACAACCGTCGTCACCGCCGGCGTTGATCGGCCCCAAGTACTTCTGGACCCAGCCGTACGACTCCTCGATCACCGCGAGAACTTCGTCTTTGCCCCAGTTCGGGTACGGCTCTTTGCCGAGCAGCTCGTCGAGATGAAACTGCTCGAACAGCAGGAAGCTCAGGTCGCGGAGGTTGGCCTTGTAGTAGTTCTGCTGCGCCATCGCGGATCCTCGTTGGTGAATGAACCGTCATTCATTTTATGGCCGCTTGGACGCATCGCGTCAAGCGCCGGCCGTCGGCATACTTCACGACCGCGATTCCGCTGCGGGTCCGTGCTCACCGCGTGGGGCATGGCGCCGCCCGTTCTATCGCGGCCCATGCCGGACACCGTCGGGCGGACCGGCCGGCGCCACATCGCTAGCCGGCCGAGCTAGCCGTTATTGTACGGTTGCCAATACCGGACGCCGTCGTCAGGGAGAGCTGGCGTTTGCGACCGGGGCGCATCGACCCTAGTTCGGCGAGTCGACCGCGTTCGACCAGTCGGCTTCGTATTGGTCGTGGATTTCGCCGGCCGGAGTCGGCTCGAAGATCAGCTCGCCGACTTCGCGGTTCTTCGTCAGTGAGGTCTCTGACATGTTTTCGGAGGCGACCTGCGCGACGCCGTCGGATTGCAGCATCTTCGCGTGCAGGTAGTTCGTCAGCAGAAACTTGGTCGGGATGCCGAGGCCCGCGAAGTACGTCTGGGTCGCGGTGTTCTGCGGGTTCTTGGCCGGGTCGGACAGCATGATGCGGACCGCGACGTGGCGGGTTTGCGCGGCGTCGACGATCGCGGCGCGAACGTCGGTATCGTCGAGATAGAGGACTTCGATGTCGAGGGTGTCCATCGCGGCGTTGACGTGGTCGAGCACGCGCTGCTTCGAGTTGATCGGCGAGACGATCAGGCGAGTGCAGCTCAGGTCGGGCTCTGGGCCGGCCGCCCAGTCGCTCTCGTAGACCTTCTGTAAGTCGGCGACGTCCTGCGGGTCGCGATCGATAATGCCGTAGTTGCGCTCGCCGCCGCCGGTCGTGGTCACCGCGCCGACGTTGAAGTTGCCGGACAGGATCACCGCGGTCTTCTTGTCGACGATCATGTACTTCGCGTGAGCAAACGAAAAGATCGTCGGGTCGATGTGATTCGGGATGTGTGCGCCGTTGAGCAGCGCGATCACCGCGGCGTTGTTCGGGCCTTCGCTGTTGTCGGTGAGAACGCGCACCGCGACGTGGCGCACAGTGGCGGCGGTGATGATGTGTTGTGCGATATCGGTGACGGTAAACAGGTACATCTGAACGTCCAGCGAAGTCGTTGCGGCATCGATCTGCGCTTCGATGTTCGACTCCCAGTTGTCGGGTCCGATGAAGATCTCCGGGTCCACGGTGCGGGGCGACAACGCGGTGCAGCCCATCTCGACCGCGGGCGCGCAACCGGTGCCGGAGCAAGTCGCCGCTACGCCGACGTTCGGCGTGCCAGTGCCGGTCTTGCGCCGGATCAACACCCGGTAGTCACCCGCGCCGAGGTGCGCCGAGACTTGCGAGTACTTGCCGGCGCCACCGTTGTCGTTGCGATAGAGGTACGCGTTCCAGTTGTCACCGGTCGGCTGGTAGATGTAGAGCACGGTGTCGAGGCTGCTCGAGCCGTTCGACATCGGCGCTTGCGTATCGACCACGATGTCGGCGTCGCCGGACAGAGAGAACGTCAGATAGACGAGCTTCGTGCTGTCACCGCTGTCGTCGGTGAACGCCACGTCTTGCGAGCCGGTCCAACCGAGTGTGCCTTTGAGGATCGGGCTCGCGCCGTCCGACTTGCCGTCGAGCACGGGGTCGCCGTACGGGTCGTCATCGGTCGTATCCGCCGTGCAGGCAGCTTGAGTAGCCACCAGCGCGAGAAACGGAAGGGCGAAAGCCGCGGTCGCAAAGCGCATCATGCGATGGGCCTATCGCAACGAACGCGCCAGTCCGCGATCGCAGGGCGAGCGGCACGGCTGTCCGAAACCGTCCGGCCAACCTCGCGAACGGCCTAGCGTGGTCAGGCCGCTGGGAACCATTCCGTCGACGCCATCGCGGACTCGTCCAGTTCCCCCAGCCGGCGTTTCCGCGAGCCTGGCCAGCGGATTAGCCGGGTGCGCGTCCGCTATTGGCACGCTGCCAGTTGCGCCAACCGTGAAATGACCCGCCTTCGTAAAGCGGAGCCGCTACTGGCCAGCCGCCCAGTCGAGCTCGTACTGCGCGTGGATCTGGTCGGCGGGATCGGGCTCGAAGATGAGCTCGCCGACCTCGCGATTGCGGGTCAGCGACGTGGTCGACATGTTCTCGGAACCGACAAGCGCGATGCCGTCGGCCTGGATCATCTTGGCGTGCAGATAGTTCGTGATCAGGAACTTGGTCGGGATTCCCAGGTTCGTGAACGACGTTTGGGTTTCGCTGTTCTGAGGGTTGTCCGCGGGATCGGCAAGCAACACGCGAATCGCCACGCCGCGCTGTGCCGCCGCGACGACGGCAGCGCGAACGTCGGATGAATCGAGGTACAGCACTTCGATGTCGAGCGTCTGGTGCGCACTGTTGACGTGGTCGATGATGCGCTGCTCGGAGTTGACGGGCGAGACGATCAGCCTCGTGCAGCTCAGGTCTGGCTCGGGGCCGGACACCCAGTCGGTGTCGTAGATCCGCTGAAGATCCGAGATGTCCTGCCGATCGCGATCGATGATGCCGTAGTTGCGCTCGCCTCCGGTCGAGTCGATCGCGGTGTAGTTGAAGTTGCCCGACAACACGACCGCGGTCGACTTGTCGATGATCAGATACTTCGCGTGCGCGTACGTGAAGGTCGCCGGATCGAGATGATTTGGCACCTGCGCCGCCGTTAGCATCGCTGTGGTCGACGCGTTGTTCGGGCTCTCGTTCGCATCGGTCAGTACGCGGACGGCGACGCCACGATTGTGAGCCGAAATGATATGGGTCGCGATGTCGCTCACCGTGAACAGATACATCTGAACGTCGAGCGAGGTCGTCGCGCTGTCGATCGCGTCTTCGATACTCGTCTCCCACTGATCGGGGCCGATAAAGATCTCCGGCGCGACCGACCGCGGAACGAGCGGTGTGCATGCGGTCGACTGAACATCATCGCCTGCCACCGTCGCATCCTTGCCCGCATCGCCGACCGCGTCGGAGTGGCGCGCGCAACCCAGCGCACCGAGCACGAAGACCGAAACCAAGCCGGTGCTGCGCACGTGACTCATGGCAGCGTTGTGGCACTCATGCGCTCTCGTTGTCCAAGAGATAGAATTCATCCGTGTCATTCCATGCAGGAATACAACGCCTACGCGTGGCGACCGGAGCCGACGCTGGTCCATGACGACGACGCTCGGTCACCACGCTGGTCTGCAGTGATACGTTCCCGGCCATGTTGCAGGACAAGGTCATCGTCGTCACCGGAGCGAGCCGCGGGATCGGAGAAGCGATCGTCCGAGCGTGCCTCGACGACGGCGCGAAAGTCGTATTGGCATCGCGAAAGCAGCCGGACTTGGACCGCGTCGTCACGACGTTACCTGCCGATCGCGCGATTGCGATCGCGACGCATACCGGCAAGGCAGAGGACGTCGACGCTCTATTCGCGAAGGCGCTCGAGAAATTCGGGCGGATCGACGGCCTGGTCAACAACGCCGCCACGAACCCGTACTTCGGTCCGCTCGTCGACACGCCGGACAGCGCGATCGACAAGACGATCGAGGTCAACGTCCGCGGCTACCTGTACTGCGTGCGTTCGTTCGTCAAGCATGCGAGATCGCGCAATGGCGGCGGCTCGATCGTCAACGTCGCGAGCGTGGCCGGTACGCGCGCCGCGCCGATGCAGGGGATCTACGGCGCGACCAAAGCGGCGGTGATCAGCATGACCCAGACGCTGGCGTTCGAGCTCGGCAGCTCGAACATTCGAGTAAATGCGATCGCGCCCGGATTGGTCGAGACGAAGTTCGCGTCAGCGATCGTCGGCAACCCGATGCTGCGCGAGCATGTCGTGAGCCGCACGCCACTCGCGCGCCATGCGCAGCCGAACGAGATCGCGGGCGCCGCCACGTACTTGTTATCCGATGCGGCGAGCTTTACGACCGGCGCGGTGCTCGTCGTCGACGGTGGGCTTACCGCGGTCTAGCGGAATCGTGTGCGGCATGGTCGGCGTCGATGCCGCTTATCGACACGAGATGCTGATGTCGGACGACAGCAACAACCGTACGGATGACGTCGTCGCGGTGCCGCGCATCGGCCTCGACATCGGCAGCCGGCAGGTCCGCGTTCGACCCTCACTCGACGCGCAGGTCGGCAGTAAGGGCGTCGAAGGCGCGGGCCTGGGGCTCGCGGTCGCCCTACAGTTCTAACTCGGACGTGCTCAGCGCTTCGCGAGACCCGCGGCGATTGTAGCCGCAAGCGTCGCGTCGGCATCGAGCGCGGCCGCCCACGCTTTCGCGACGTCGAGGTAGCCGGCGTCGTCGAGATCGAACTGGGCGAGCGCCTCCTTCGGAGTCAGCGCCGCGAGATCGCGCAGCAACGCGACGTAGTCGCTCACGCGCGCCACCGCACCACCGGGTACGACGACGCGGTCGACGAAGCTCGGCCGGCTCGGCGCATTGTCGCCGAGTACGATACCGCCGCGCGAGCGGAACTCCTGATAGAACGCATCGCGCGTCATCCGATCGCCGAGACGCGGCACCGGCTCGCGTGCGAAGTAGGCGTGCTCGCGGATCTGCATCGCGAGAGCGCGCGCGAGCAAGGCATCGAGCTCCGTGGCCCCGGTCGTGTCACCGATGACCGCAACCGCCGATGCGCGCGCACGCGTGGCGACGTCGACTTGATTCTCCGACGCGAATCGAAATCGGATGGCGTGCAGCGCGGCGCGGCGCACTCGCCAACTCGGATCGCGGCTGCGCAGTGCCGCGACGTTGTGATTGCCCGCTTCGAGCTCGGCGAACACGACCTCGCGTTGCTCGCCTGCCGGCGGCGGTGGTGGCATCGGCGGCGATTGCTCTTGCGCCCGGGTCAGCGTCGCTGCGAACACGTCGGCGTTGTCGGGCGCCGGGTTCTGATTCATCGCGCGTTGCGCGTAGTCGAGCGCCTCGGGAAACCGGCCTTGACCGAGATACGCACACGCGAGGTGATGCCACGCGTTGCACTGCCACATGACGTCGTCGCCGCCGACGCGCAGCAGCTCGTTTGCGATCTTCTCGCAGGTCTTGTAGTCGCCGATCTCGTCGAGCACGCCGGCGTACGCGTTGAGCTGGGTCGCATCGAACGCCTTCGGATCGAGCTGATACGCGCGCTTGTATGCCGCTGTGGTCTGCGCGTTGTCGCCCGCTCCGTACGCGATGCCGCCATACGCGAGCCACTGATCAGCGCGTACGTACCAACGACTCGCATAGGCGAGCACCGCCATCGCTTCGACAAGTCGACCGCTTTGATACAGCACGCCAGATGTCAACTGCAGCGCCTGATCGCGCGTCGCTCGAACGAGATGATGAATCGCGTCGGGCACCATGCCCTGCTGCGCGAACGCGAGGCCGAGGTTGCGATGCGCTTCTGCGTTATCTGGATCGCAGGCGACCGCCCACCGGCCGAGTTGCACGGCTCGCGCCGGCGCACCTGCTTGCACCGCTGCCGACGTCTCCTCAGCAGCGCGATCGAATTCAAACGGCACGTTGATGCCCGCCGCGCGCCACAGGTTTGCGAGCGGTGCGAGCTCGCGATCGCGAGTGATCACATCGGCGTCGGGAAACGCGTCGCACAGCATGGCGAGCGCAGGTTCGCCGCGGCCGGCGGTCAGCAGCACGCGGGCCGCGCGAATTCCTGGCAGCGCCGAGTCGCCACGCGCGAGGTAGCTCGCAGTCGCCAGCGCGTCGATCGCATCGGTGAGCTCGACAGTCTTGGTCGCGAGCTGCTCGACAACCGCATCGGCCCACTCGTCGACACCCGTGCCGCCGGTGTGCGTGGCGAGCCGCTCCGCTTGCGCCGCAACA
>CAZDGY010000073.1:0-13677 GCA_964504685.1 uncultured Kofleriaceae bacterium
GCGGGTGCGAGGCGAACGACGCTAAGGTGAACCTACTCGCGTGGCGGCCCGGCGAGTAGTTTGCGCTCACCCGAATCAGCGTCGGCCGGTCACGCGAGACCTCCACCACCGCGGTCTACCCGGTGCGGCTTCCGGGAATTGCTGGATGAACCCGAGCAGCGCATCGATTCATCTTCGAGCTCCGCGCCAAGTCCCGGCTGACGCGACTCATAGCGGGCGAGCCTCGATCAATGGAGCTGAGTCGCGACCCGAGAAACGAAAATGCCAACCATCGGCCGCGACGGCCCGTCTTCGCCCGCGTGGTGACTAATTGGTGACTAGAGTCGTTTTCGATCTCGTAAGTACGTGGAGGTTTGGGGGATCGAACCCCAGACCCTCGGCTTGCAAAGCCGATGCTCTCCCGCTGAGCTAAACCCCCGAGTTAGTCGGAAATACGCGGGCCGCAGCGGCGTGTCAAGGCTACGGCTCGCTCGCCTCGCACGTGACCACGACCTCGTGCTCGGTCACCGCATCGGGCTTGCACGTCGCCACCGCGACGACCGGCCGGAACGGCG
The DNA here is from genome assembly GCA_964504685.1 of uncultured Kofleriaceae bacterium. Lineage (GTDB taxonomy): Bacteria > Myxococcota_A > Polyangia > Haliangiales > Haliangiaceae > JABFXX01. The sequence goes on from CAZDGY010000073.1 coordinate 555, forward strand.
GTTTGCTCGACCCGAAGGTCGCCATGATCACCACCGACGCAGGCACGCAACCGAAGTCGCGCGTGACGTCGGGCCGCCCCGGCGCAGCGCACGTCAGCGTCGAGCTCGCGAGCTTCACGGTCGCGTGTTGGCCCTCGTCCAAGGCGAAGGACCACGCGCGCTGCTCGAACGGCGTCGCTTGCGGGCCGAGCCGAACCACGACGTGGCCGTCGAGCTGGGCCTTCGTGAATTCCGCGTCGGAACCGATACCGCTCGGCGCGCGCGGCAGGGTCTTGACGACCGCGCCCCTGCGATCGAGCTGCTCGGTCGTGCAGGCGTACTTCGTCACCGACTTGTGATCCGTGGCCCACGTCGTATCGCAATGGGTGACGAACAGCGCGCCGGTGTCGGCGAGAAGCAACGATTGGCCCTGGCCGAGGTGACAGCTGTCGGGGCACGGCGCGACCGCGATCGCCGGAGTTGCCAAAGCCAAGACAACCGCCGTCGCAAATCGGAGACGCATCGCGCGAATGGTAGCGGCAACCAGCGCGAATTCGAGGCCGATTAGGGCTCGGTCGGCGGCTTCGGCTCGGTGCCGGGCGGCGCTTCATCGAGCACGATGTCGACGAGGTCTTCTTGCGGGCGCTCGAGCGGGCGCGCCGGCTCCTTCTTCGGGAACAGCGGCGGCGGATACATCGCGCGTGCGGTCGGCGACGCCTGGCCCCAGATCAGGAACATGACGCTCCAGATCGTCGGCATGCCGAAGCAAATCTCGGGGTAGTGCATCGCGAACCCGCAGGTGTAACCGAGCGCGAGCAGCGCGAGCAGCAGGGCGCTGACCAGCTTGTTCTTGGTCATGCCGACCTTCGGCATCGGCAACCGCGACGCCATCAGGTAGCCGCCGACGACGAGCGCGATCGGGAAGTACTTCCAGACGCTGAGCGGCGTGTGCAGATCGCCGAATAGCTTCGCGCCGCCGAATGCCGGCGTGGTGTCGTCGTACTTGAGGAACAGCAGCATCCAGATCGCGATCAACCCGCCGGTCAGCGTCGTCGGAAAGCCGAAGAACATCTTGGTCGCGACCTGATCGTCGGTCAGCACGTTGTAGCGAGCGAGCCGGAACACCGCGCACAACATGTACGCGCCGCACGCCACGAACAGCAGGGTGTGACCGGTGCCGTCATGGAACGGCAGGCCGTCGCGCCCCGACAGGTACGACAGCACGAGGAACGCCGGCGCGACGCCGAAGTTCAGGAAGTCGGCGAACGAGTCGAGTTGCATGCCGATCTCGCTCGTCGCTTTGAGCGCGCGCGCGACCAGGCCGTCGACGCGATCGGTGAGCACGGCGTAGATGATCATCCACGCCGACAGCGGTGCGTCGCCGTGCGATGCGGCCCACAACGACACGAGGCCGAAGATCATCGACGACAGCGTGATGAGGTTCGGCGCGAGGTAACGCAGGACGCGGGTCACGGTGACTTTCGCTTGTGCGCGTGATCCATCAGCTTCGCGTACAACCGCGGGCCCAGACTGTTGCTCATCATGCCCTCGACCGCGCGCGCGATTTCGGCCTGCGCGTCGCCTTGGCGGTAGACGAACCGGATCGCCATGCCAGGCTCCTCATCAGTGCCGACATCGATGATCCGCTGGACCTCGCCGTGGATGGTCAGCGGCTCGTCGCGGCCCGGCACGAACAGCTTGAACAAGAACTCGGTACCGATCGGTAACGGGCGGCTTGTCTTGATGAACGTTCCGCCGCGCGAGATGTTCTTGGTGTAGTCGGCGAAGAACGTGTTGAGCCGCTTGTATTCGACCTTGAGCTCGATCGGTTGCCGGTCTTCGGCGCGCCGTTCGGGCGGGGAGTCGTCGTCGGGCACGGCACACTCTACCAGGACCGCGGGTCACCGGCGGTCATGAGCGACGGTCAATCGCGCGCCGCCGTTCGCCGGATGTTGCGACGCGCACGGCTGTGGATTTGGGTCGCGCTGACCACCGCGGTCGCCCTCGCGCTCGGCCGGGTGCCACTGTTCGGGACGCTCGGCTACGAGCTCGCTCTCGCGTCGTGCGTGCTCGCGATGATCGGCGGGCTCGATCTCGGCGCGGCGGTCGCGCGCGAGCTGCAACGCATGCCGGCCGCGGGCATCGCGCGCGCGACGTATCCCGGGCGCAGCCTCGCGCGGTCGACCACGGTCGCCGCCGGGCTCGCGGTCGCGGTGGCGGCGATCCCCGGCGTGATCGCGGCGGTGCGTGGGCTGTGGCTGACGACCTGCGACTGGACGTTCGGCTTGGAGTGCTACGTCGCGATGCCGCTGGCGACCGCGGCGCTCGCCGGGGCACTCGGCCACATCATCGGCGTGGCGGTCGGGCCGCGGCGGTTCCTGGGTGCCGCGCTCGCGCAGCTGCCGTGGCTCGTGCTCGGTGCGCACGCGCTGTGGTGGTTCTACGTGACGCCGCCGGTGTTCAGCTACAACGCGGTGCTCGGCTATTTCCCCGGCAACATCTACGACGAGAACTTGCAGCTGACCGCCGCGCTCGGGTGGTCGCGGCTCGAGCAGCTCGCGTGGCTGGTCGCGCTCGTCGCGCTCGTCGCGAATCGGCTCGACGTGGCGTCGTTCCGGCTCGTGTGGCGCGGGCCGCGGCCGTACAGCCGGCGGGTGTTGCCGCTCGTCGTCGCGGTGATCGCCGCCGCCGGTGCAGTGACGCTGCGCTGGAACGGCGGCGCGCTCGGCTATGCGATCGACGACGACGATGTCGCCGAAGCGCTCGGCGGCCGGTTCGAGACCGCGCACTTCGTGATCCACTACGCGAAGACCAAGGCGATCGACGACGAGATCGAGCTGATCGCGGCGGACCACGAGCTGCGGTATGCGCAGGTCGTCGCACAGCTCGGGGTCGAGGCCGACGGCAAGATCGAGTCGTACTACTTCGCGGACAACGAGCAGAAGGCGCGATGGTTCGGGCCCAAGAGCGTCGACATGGCCAAGCCGTGGCAGCGCGCGATCTTCATCGACCACCGCGCGTTTCCACATCCGACGCTGCGCCACGAGATCGCCCACGTCGTCGCCGGCGGATTTGGCGATCCGTGGTTCGGCGTGTCGTCGCGCCGGCTGCTCGGCATGCCGGTGCTCGTCAATCCCGGGTTGATCGAAGGGCTCGCGGTCGCGGTCGATTGGCCGGGCGACTACGAGCGGATGACGCCGCACGAAGCGGTGCGTGCACTCGAGGCGATGGGCAGCGCGCCCGACGTCAGCGAGCTGATGTCGCTGCGGTTCCTCGAGGTGTCGGCGAGCCGCAGCTACATGACCGCGGGCTCGTTCCTGCGGTTCATGCTCGAGCATTACGGCGCACAGCGATTGCGCACGGTCTATCGCAACGGCGGAGATTTCCAGGCGGCGTACGGCCAGCCGTTCGACGAGCTGCAAGACGAGTGGCGCGCGATGATCGAGACGGTCGCGGTGCCGCGCGAGGCGATCGAGGCGTCGCGCGAACGGTTCCGCGCGGGCTCGGTGTTCTCGCGGCCGTGCCCGCATGCGACCGCGACGCGACGCGAGCACGCCGACGAGGAGTTCGTCGCGGGTCACCGCGAGCATGCGATCGCGCTGATGCGGGAGAACTGCAGCGACCAGCCGGAAGAGCCGCAGCACCGGATCCACCTCGGCGAGATGCTATCGGTCGGCGACGCGAGCGAGCGCGCCGAAGCGCTGCGGTTATGGACGCAGATCGCCGACGATCCGACCGGCGCCACGTCGAGCGTGCGGGTCGATGCGTTCGACCACCTGATGCGCATCGCCGCACAAGCCGGCGACCTCGCGCGCACTCGGGCCCTACTCGCTCGCGCGTCGGAGCTGCCGGTCGACGGCCAACGCGCGCGCACGCTCGAGGCCGAGCGATTCGCGCTCGATCACACCGGCCCGGCCCGGGCCGCGCTCGTCGGCTACTTCTTCGCCGGCCGCGCGCTCGATCCCCAGCTCGCCGCGTTGCTCGCCACGATCGCCGAGCCGGACCTCGGCCTGGGGCATTACCTGCTCGGCCTTCGCCGCCACGGCGCGAGCGACTGGAGCGGCGCCGCGACCGAGCTCGACCGAGGATTGACGCTGGGCCTGCCCAGCCCTTTGTTCGTCAAGAACGCCGCGCGCCAGCTCGCGATCGCTGGGTATCGCGCCCACCGCGTCGATCTGGTCGAGCGCGCGATCGCTGCGCTGCGCGAGTCCCCCGGGATGGGAATCGTCGATGGCTTGCTAGCGACGGACTGGGAGCAACGGCTGAAGTTCGATCAGACCGGGAAGCTCTAGTTACATGCCGGACAGCATCAGCCAGCGATGCCCGTCCCACTCCCACACCAGCTGATTCTGATCGCGCTTGTCCGGGCGAATCGGCTTACCGAGCGCGTTGGTCAGCGTGAAGCTCGCATCGATCAACACGTCGACCTGCGCACGGCACCCGACCTTGAGGTCGGTGCACGCTTGGTTGACCGCGACGTAGCGGATCGAGTAGCGGATCTCGCTGGCTTTTTGGAACCGCGAGTTGAGCACGTTGCGTAGGCCGTCGTAGCCGTAGTCGTCACTGCCGGACGGCGTCCCGGAGTCTTCCCAGTATTGCTTGTGCGCCATCAGCATCAGCGCGTCGATGTCGCCGCGCTCGACCGCGAGGCGATATTCCTCGCACGCGTCGAGCACCGACTTGTTCGAGGCCGAGAACGGGACGCGCGTGCCTGGAACGTAGTGAACCTGAGCGGCGCACGCGCACATCAATAAGAGGACAACCAACCGCTTCATTCGCGAGGAGCACCTTTGCAGAACACGCGCCAGCGCCGGACGCTACACCGCACCGGTAAGTTCGCCAAGCGCTTGGCCCCGCCATGCATGCGTGCGCGCCAGAAAGGCACGGAAGTCCTTATCGGGGTTCGCGACCCTTGCCAAATAGACATCCGTGATTCGCGTGATCGTGAAGCGCATCGCCGCGGCTCGCAGCTCGATCGGCAGCGCAGCGCGATCGGCCTCGGTCAGCGGCCGCACCGACTGATAGCCGGCGATCAGCGCTACCGCGAGATCGATGCGCGGCCGATCGGTCCAGCACCAATCGTTGATCGCGACCGCGAGGTCGTAGACCAGGCTACCGCCCGAGGCCTGTTCGAAGTCGAGCACCGCGGTGATCGCGCCGTCCTGCCACAGCACGTTGTCGCGAAACAGATCGCCGTGGATCATGCCGGACGCCGCGCGCCGGCGCACCGAGACCGAGCCTTCGCAGTACGCGAGCTCGTCGCCGATCGTCGCGATCGCGTCGACCAGCGCAGGATCATCGCGGTCCGCGAACCGATCGTAGCGCGCGACCAAGTGCGAGTGATCGTAGATGCTGCCGCGGCGCCACGCGGGCGGCAGCTCGAGGCCGGTGCGGTGGAGCTCGGCGAGGGTCGCGCCGAACGCGCGTGCGATCTCGGCGGTGACCTCGGCTGCCGCGAGGTGACCTCCTTCTCGCCACGGGAACACGCTGACCCACTTGCCGAGTGCGCCGGCGAGCGGAGCGTATGGCCGACCATCGCGCGCGACGACCGGCGGCGGGGTCACGAACCCGCCGGCAGCCAGCGCAGTGACCACCCGCGCTTCCCACGCGACATCGACCTCGGCCTTGCCCTCGTTGACGCGCACGAAGTAGCGACCGCGATCGGTGGTCACGTCGAAGTTCGTGTTGATCGTGCCCGCCGCGATCGAGCGATGCGCGCAGATCGCGCCTAGGTCGAACGCCTCTCCGAGCGCTCCCCATTCCTCGACGCCGAGCGTCGTGAACACACCCACGACCGCAAACCTAACAGAGATCCGATCTGATAGCTTCGCTCGGTGGAGGCTCGCGATCGTTCGCGGTTGGTCGAGCAACACCTCGAGCTCGCGCGCAAGGCCGCGGCGATGATCTTCCCCCGGGTCCGCGATCACATCGAGCTGGACGAGCTGGTCGCGCTGGGCAACGCGGGACTGGCCGAGGCCGCGCAGCGGTTCGATCCGGAGCGCGGCGCGTCGTTCGCGACGTTCGCGTGGTACCGGGTCAATGGCGCGATCGTCGACGGCCTGCGCCGACAAACCCAGCTGCCGCGCCGGACGTGGGCCAAGCTCGTCGCCCTGCGCGCCGCCGGCGAATACCTCGAACAGCGCGGCGAGGCCCAAGCGGGCGCGACGCAACGCGGTGCCGCTCCGGCCGAGGGCAGCGATGCACTGCGCCAGATCCGCGACGCGATGTCGGCGATCCGGACGATGTACGTGACGTCGCTCGATGCGATGCGCGCCGGTGGGTTCGACGCGGCCGACGATGCCCCAACGAGCGACGCGCGGCTCGCGACTAGCCGGTTCGCGGCGAAGTTGCGCGCGGCGATCGATGGCTTGCCCGAGCGCGAGCGCGCACTCGTGACGAAGCATTATTACGAGGGAAAGAACCTGCTCGAAGCTGGCGCCGAGCTCGGGATCTCGAAGTCGTGGGCGAGCCGGCTGCACGCGCAGGCCGTCGAGAAACTGCGCGCCATCGTCGACGATCCGGGTTGAGATGTCGGGGCCCTACCTACATCGCAGATCGCGCGCAGGTCGATCTACAATGTAGAGGAGTGGGTGACAGCAAGAGCACGGGGGCTCCACCGGTTCGAGTGAGCGCGCATACGCTGCCGAGAGCAAGCGTTCCAGCGCCGGCGAAACCGGGGAACACGCCGCAGGGTGGCGTGCCGGCGCCCGCGGTTCAGCTCGCGCGCGGCACACCGCAGCCGCGGCGCTCCGAGATCATGACCGCGGCATCGCCGCGCCCGACGCCGCGTCCACCGACGTCGCTCAAGACCGAAGTGCTCGGCCGCGGCGATCTCGCGATCGATCCGCCGACGATGATCGATCAGCGCGTGCCCGGTGGCGAGCGCGAGCCGCGCAGCCGCGGAGGTCGCAAGAAGTCCGATTCGCGTCAGCCGCTCGACTTCAGCGAGACGCAGCAGATCGGTCGGTTCGGCCTGATCCGCGAGATCGCGCGCGGCGGCATGGGCCAGGTGTTCCTCGCCCGCGACACCAAGCTCGGCCGCAAGGTCGCGATCAAGTTCCTGCTCCACGACGATCCGAACTTCGTGCAGCGGTTCCTGATCGAGGCGCGCGCGACGGCGCGGTGCACGCACGAGAACATCGTCACGATCTTCGAAGTCGGCGAGCACGACGGCCTGCCGTACATGGTGCTCGAGTACCTCGAGGGCAAGACGCTGACCCAGCTACTCGAGACCCGGCCGACTGCACGGCAATTCGCCGAGCTGATGGTGCCGGTCGCGCGGGCGCTCGAGCGCGCGCACGAGCACGGCATCGTCCACCGCGACCTCAAGCCGTCGAACATCTTCGTCACCGATCGCGGCCACGTGAAGGTGTTGGACTTCGGTGTCGCGCGCGTGTTCGACGCGCCGGTCGATCCGCTCGAGCAAATGGCGACGCGGTCGCAATCGCAATCCGAGCACGTCAGCGAGACCACGTACGTGACGTTCTCGGGCAACGGCTCGCTCGTCGGCACGCTGCCGTACATGTCGCCCGAGCAATGGGGCTCGGACACCGTCGATACGCAGAGCGACATCTGGGCGGTCGGCATCATGTTCTGGCGCGCGCTGACCGGCGTGCATCCGGCCGGCACGATGAACGCAGAGAAGCTCAAGGAGAAGCTCTGTGATCTCGACACGTCGTTGCCGAGCATCGGCTCGCGCGAACCGACGCTGCCGCGCGACCTCGTCGCGATCGTCGATCGCTGCCTCGCGAAGCGCAAAGCGGATCGGTATCACGACGCGAGCGAGCTGCTGTCCGACCTGCAGGCGTACCTCGCGCCGGCCGCCGAGCGGATCGCGGAAGACGCGTGCCCGTATCGCGGGCTCGCGGCGTTTGGCGAAGGCGACGCGAAGTTCTTCTTCGGCCGGTCGGCGGAGATTCGCACCGCGCTGTCGCAGCTCGAGATGTGGCCGCTGCTCGCGGTGATCGGCCCGTCGGGCGTCGGCAAGTCGTCGTTCGTCCACGCTGGTCTCGTGCCAGCAGTGCGCGGTACCGGCGGTCAGTGGCAGATCCGCGTGCTGCGCCCGGGCCGTTCGCCGTTGCAGAGCCTCGCCGCGGTGCTCGACGACGCGATCGAGACCGGCCAGGTCACCGCCGGCATGATGGAGCAGCTGCACGAATCGCCGGGTCTGTTCGGCGAGATGCTGCGCAAGTCGGCCGCGCGCAAGCGCCACAAAGTGCTGATCGTCGTCGACCAGCTCGAAGAGCTGTTCACGCTGTCGACCGACGACAACGTGCGCAAGCTGTTCCTCGCCGCGCTGCTCGCCGCCGCCGACGATCCGAGCGCGCCGGTCCGCGTCGTGCTGTCGATGCGCGCTGACTTCCTCGATCGGCTCGCGGGTCACAAGCACTTCTTGGCAGAGCTCTCGCGCGGCCTGTTCTTCTTGTCGGCGCCCGACAAAGACAACCTGCGCGAGACGCTCGTCCGCCCGGCCGAGCTCGCCGGCTACGGCTTCGAGGACCCGTGGATCGTCGAAGACATGCTCGAAGCTGCGACCAGCCGTGGCGCGTTGCCGCTGCTCCAGTTCGCCGCGACCCGGCTGTGGGATTCGCGCGATCGCGGCAAGAAGCTGCTGACGATCAGCTCGTACAACGCGATGGGTGGCATCGGCGGCGCGTTCGCGCGTCACGCCGACGAGGTCGCGGCCGCGGTGCCCGCGCGCAGCCAGCTGCTGCTGCGCGCGATCATGACTCGGCTAGTCACGCCCGAAGGCACGCGCGCGGTGATCGATCACGACGAGCTGCTCGGCCTGGCCGCCGATAGCTCCGAGGTCGAGCGCGTGCTCGATCAGCTGCTGCGCGCGCGGCTCGTCGTGATGCAGACCGATCCGGGCCAAGGCTCGACGGTCGAGATCGTGCACGAAGTGCTGATCACCGAATGGCCGACGCTGACGCGCTGGCTCGAGGACAGCCAATCGCTGCGCGGCTTCATGCAAGAGCTGCGGCAGGCGACGAAGCAGTGGGTGTCGCGCGGTAAGCCTCACGCGCTGGTGTGGCGCGACGCGATGGCGCAAGAAGCGCTGACCACCGCGAAGCGACACGTGCTCGATCTGTCCGCGGCGGAGCGCGAATTCCTAGACTCGGTCCGCAAGGTCGCGTCGCGCGGCCGGCGCCGCAAGGTCGTCGTGTTCACCGCGATCTTCGCCGTACTCGGTGGCGTGATCGCCGGCGGCGCGTTCTTCATGATTCGACTCAAGGCGGAAGAGAGCACCGCCGAGCAGGCAACCGCGACCGCCCAGCAGGCGACCACGAAAGCCCAGGCCGACCGGAAGACCGCCGAGGACGCGACCGCGAAATACGCTGCGCAGATCGATGCCCTGCAGACGGCGCAGGCCCGCACGCAAAAGGCCGAGGGCGTGGCCAGCGAAGCCAAGGGCGACCTCAAGGTCAAGAACGAGCAGCTCGAGAAGGCACTCGCAGATGCCCAGCACGACAAAGATGAGGCACAACGCGAAAAGCTCAAGGCACTCGAGCTCGCGAAGATCGCGGCGGCGAGCGAGCAAGCCGCGAACAAGGCGAGGGACGACGCGAAAGCGGCGAATGCTCAGCTCGCGGCGAAGAACGCCGAGGCGGCGAAACAGATTCAAAAGCTCGAAGCTGAGAAGAAGGCCATCTACTCGGGAGGTCTGAAATGAAGAGCATCGCGATCGCGCTCGCCATCCTGTTCGCCGCCGCGGCCCCGAGCCACGCGGACACTCCGTGGGCGCAAGGCGTCTCGAAGGCGACACAGGATCAAGCGAACAAGCTGTTCGATGAGGCCAACACGCTGTTCGCTCAGCAGTCGCACACCGCGGCGCTCGAGAAGTACAAGGCCGCGATCGCGCTGTGGGACCACCCGCTGATTCGCTACAACATGGCGGTCACGCTGATCCGGCTCGAGCGGTTCCTCGAGGCGTCCGACGCACTCGAGAAGGCGCTGCGGTTCGGCGACGCGCCGTTCAACAAGGACCTCTATCAGCAGGTGTTGACGAACCAGTCGCTGCTCAAGGCGAGCGTCGGGTTCATCGACTCGACCTGCGACAAGAAGGGCGCCCACGTCTTGCTCGACGGCAAGCCCTGGTACGACTGCCCCGGCAACAAGAAGGAGCGCGTCCTCGCCGGCGAGCACGCGGTGATCGGCGAGCTCCAGGGCTACCTCACGAGCTCGCAGAAGATCGTCGTCGCCGGTGGCACGACCGCCACCTCGAAGGTCAACCTCGTGCCGCTGGACAGCGCGGTCGCGCTCAAGTATCCGCACCCGCGCTGGGAGTCGTGGACGGTCGCCGCCGGTGGCTTGGCGATAGCGCTCGGCGGCGTCGGCGTATGGCTCAACGGCAAGTCGACGATGGACAACTTCGAAGCGGACTTCGCGCGCCAGTGCGCGAACGGCTGCCCGAGCGCGCTCGATTCGCCCGACCTCGCCTCGCTGGCGCGCGAGCGATCGAGCGCCGAGCTGCAAGGCAAGATCGGCATCGGCCTGATGATCGGCGGCGGCGCGGTCGCGGTGACCGGCGTTGTCATGACGATCATGAACCGGCCGCGCCGCGTGATGCCGAACATCGAAGTGATGCCGCAGCCGGGTGGCATGGCGGCGAGCTACAGCGGGCATTTCTAGCTACGCTGCGCGCATGACGAAAACCACGAAGCTCGGGGCGCATGGCCCCGAGGTCGGCCGCATCGGCCTCGGCTGCATGGCGATGTCCGGGATCTACGGCCAGACCGACGACGCCGACAGCATTCGCGCGATCCAGGCGGCGCTCGAGCTCGGCATCAACCTGATCGACACCGGCGACTTCTACGGCATGGGCCACAACGAGATGCTCGTCGCCAAGGCGCTCTCCGGCCGGCGCGACCGCGCGATCATCTCGGTGAAGTTCGGCGCCATGCGCGGGCCCGACAACAGCTGGGGCGGCGTCGACACCCGGCCCGCCGAGCTCAAGAACTTCTGCGCGTACAGCCTCAAGCGGCTCGGCGTCGACGTGATCGACATCTACCGCCCTGCCCGGCTCGATCCGGCCGTGCCGATCGAAGACACGGTCGGCGCGATCGCCGATCTCGTGAAAGGCGGCTACGTCCGCTACATCGGGCTATCCGAGGTCGGTAGCGAGACGATCAAGCGCGCCGCCGCGGTCCATCCGATCGTCGACGTCCAGCTCGAGTACGCGATCGCGACCCGCGGCCCCGAGGCAACGGTATTCCCGACGCTCGCCCAGCTCGGGATCAGCGCGACGCTGTACGGCGTGTTCTCGCGCGGCCTACTCACCGGCGGCAAGACCACCGGCAAGGGCGACCTGCGCGGTCACATGCCGCGATTCGCGGGCGCGGCGGGCGCGACCAACGCCGACGTCGTCGGCCGGTTCGCCGCGTTCGGCAAGCAACGCGACATGACGCCCGCCCAGCTCGCGATCGCTTACGTGCTCGGCAAGCAGCCGACGCTCGTGCCGCTGGTCGGCGCGAAGACCGAGGCGCACCTGCGCGACGCACTCGGCGCGCTCGACAAGCCGCTGTCCGCCGCCGACATCACCGCGCTGGAAGCGGTGGTGCCCCCCGACGCGATCGCCGGCACGCGCTACGCGCCGGCGCAGATGGCGCACCTCGACAGCGAACGCGGCTAGGTCAACGACGCTCGAGCCGCCGCTCGTAGGTCGGCGCGCCATGAGAGCGCGGATCGGTGAATTCCACGACGACGCGCGCCGGCTCGATCGTGACCTTGCCGTGCACGACGCTGGAATCGATGCTCATGTCGTCGCCGGCGGCGCCTTCCAACAGCGCCTCCGACCGGGTCGGCTCGATGATCGTCGCCGCGAGTCGCAACGGCCGCGACGTCCACGCGGTGTCGAACTGGTCGGGACCTAGGTCCACCGGCACGGCCCACTGCGGCCACAACGTGACCGACAACGCTTTGCCGTTCGGCTTGGCGATGAACGTCACGTACCACTCGCCGACGTCGGTCACATCCGGCACTCGCTTCACGAACCCGCGTGCGCTGCCATCCACGAACAGCGCGGTGTGATCCTCGCCTCGCGTGACGATCGCGGTGAGCCTGCCCGGCGAGCTCGCGGATGGTGGCGCGACCACGATCGGGCACTTTGCGGCGCCGGGCTCGAGATCGAGGCCGCTCGCGATCGCGATCGCGTAGGCCGCGCGCTTCGCGTCGATCTTGTGCAGCCGCAGATCGAGCTTCGGGCCGGCGTCGCACGTGACATGCACGTCGAGCGGCACGACCTGGTTGATCGCGAGCAGCGCATCAGACGCCGTCGCGTCGTGCATATCGATGGTGATCGTCGAGCCGATCGGCTTGACCGGCGACGGCAGCTTCGTGCCGTGTGGGACCACGTACACCTCGTTGCCGACGTGAACTGCATCTCGGCCGAGCACCGTCGCGAGCCGATCGAGCACGCCGTCGGCGGGCGCGTGATGGAACACGATATCGAGGGCGGGAAGCTGGCCCGGCGCGGCCACGACGTTGGCGTGCAGCACGGCAGCGAGGAGCCGCAAGAGGTCGAACGTGGGCGCACCGAAGAAGCTGAGCTCTACCGTTGCGCCCTTGCCGTGGATGACGGCCGGTACGAACGCGCGCGGCTCGGGTGCGAGCCCGGCGAGTGCCATGAACGCCGCCTCTCGCGTCGGCGCCTGCACCTTCCCGGTGATGTGCAAACCGGTCGTTATCGCGATGAAGCCGCCGCGTGGCGCTACCGCGACAAGCAGCTGATCGAGGTTCGCGCCATCGGCGTAGATCGCAGTCGAATTCGGCTCACCTTTGACCGGATCAGCGGAGAGCTTGAGCTCCGGAAGCGTCTGCGGATCGACCGGCCCGGCGTGAGCGACCGCCGCGGTCAACAACGCGCACGCGGCTGCCGTGCGCCTCACCCGACTCTCGCCACGTCGGCGGGTGCGAGCGTGCCGTGCGACTGATAGTGATCGAACAGCTGGCCCCACGACGTGCCGGCTTTCCACTGTTCGAACACGTGGCGGTCACGCAGCGGCCAGCGGTAGTAGTCGTGATAGGCCTCCGAGCCCATCACGAACAGGTTGACCAGCGGCGTGTGGAAGAACAGCTTCTGGAACCGCTTGAGCGGCCCGAACCACATCACGTCGCCGACCATCGACGCGCCGTTGTCGCCGAC